>JBPYES010000184.1:0-13952 GCA_051984825.1 Jatrophihabitantaceae bacterium | reverse complement strand
GCGTAGCGGATCTGCCGGCCGTACTTGGCCGCGCTCGGCGCCACCTCGGCCGGAATGCCCCTCGCCCGCAGTGCCTGCGCGATCTGGTCGCAGCGCTCGCGGTCCGCGTCCGATGGCACCGCGACCAGTACCGCCGAGGGCACCGACCGCGATGCGGAGAGGCGTCCGCGGGCGAGCAGCGGCACCAGCATCCGGCTGACGCCGAGCGAGATGCCCACGCCCGGGTAGGTCACCCGCCCGTCGCCGGCCAGCGAGTCGTACCGCCCGCCCGAGCAGATCGAGCCGATGCCCTCGAAGCCGGACATCCGCGTCTCGAACACGGTGCCGGTGTAGTAGTCCAGGCCGCGCGCGATGCGCAGGTCCGCCTCGACGGAGAGCCGATCGCTGGCCACACCTCGGCACCCGGCGATGACCGCTTCCAGCTCTGCGAGCCCGACATCGAGCAGCTCGTGCTGCACGCCGAGGGCACGCACCCGCTCGGCGAAGGACGTGTCGGGGGTGCGGATCTCGGCCAGCGCCAGGCACTGCGCGACCTGCGTATCGGAGAGACCGGCCTCGTCGGCCAGCATCTTCGCGATGACGTCAGCCGGCACCTTGTCCAGCTTGTCGATCACCCGCATGACCGCGAACGGATCCGGCGCGCCGACTCCGCGGTAGAAGCCCTCGATCAGCTTGCGGTTGTTCACCTGCATCCGCAGTGGCGGTACCGGCAGCCGAGACAGCGCCTCGGCCATCACCCGCGCGATCTCGACGTCGTGATGGAACGGCAGCTCGTCACGTCCGACCACGTCGATGTCGGCCTGGGTGAACTCGCGGAAACGTCCCTCCTGCGGGCGCTCGCCGCGCCACGCCTTTTGGATTTGGTAGCGGCGCAGCGGGAACTCGAGCTTGCCCGCGTTTTCCAGCACGTAGCGGGCGAACGGAACGGTGAGGTCGTAGTGCAGGCCCAACCGCGAGTCAGCCTCGTCCGGCTCGGCATGCAGCCTGCGCAGGACGTAGACCTCCTTGTCGATCTCGCCTTTGCGCAGCAACTGCTCGAGCGGCTCGACGGCACGGGTCTCGATCGATGCGAATCCGTGCAGCTCGAACGTCTCGCGCACCGTGTCGATCACGTGCAGCTCGACGATGCGCTGCGCCGGCAGGAACTCGGGAAAGCCGCTGAGCGGGGTGGGTTTCACAGCAAGTCCAGCAGGTAGGGGTTGGTCAGGCGTTCCCGTCCGATGGTGGTCGACGGGCCGTGTCCGGGGTGGACGACCGTTTCGTCGGGGAGCGGCAAGATGACGTCCCGCAGTGACGCCGTCATCTCGGCCATCGAGCCGCCGGGCAGGTCGACTCTGCCGATCGATCCGGCGAAGAGGACGTCGCCGCTGAACAGCTCCTCGGCGAGCGCGAACACGACCGAGCCCCGGGTGTGTCCTGGCGCGTGCCGCACGTCGAGCTTCAGCCCGGCAAGGGGCAACGTGTCGCCGTCGCCGAGCAGCCGGAGATCACCGGGTTCGGCCAGCGTTAGGCGGTCGAGCCCGAGCAGCGGGGTCCCCGGCGGCATGCCGAGCCCGGACCACGGGTCGGTCAGCTGGGCGCGATCGTCGGGATGGATATAGGCCGGCACGTCGCGCGCCTGGCAGACGGGCAGCACGGAGAAGGTGTGGTCGATGTGCCCGTGGGTGAGCAGTACGGCGACCGGGTGCAAGCGATTCTCGGCGATGACCTCGTCGAGCCGGGGTCCGATGCCGATGCCCGGATCGATAATTACGCACTGTTCGCCCTGTCCGGGCGCGAGCACCCAACAGTTGGTGTCCGTGGCGTGCGACGGGAATCCCGCGATCAGCACAGCGAGCACTCCCGGAATCGGTTCTCGGACAGGACACATCAGCCTACCGAGTGGGTCCGGGCGTCCGGTCACGATTGGCGCACGGCGCCCGAAACACGCAGTCCACTGGCTAGACTCCGCGTTACGAGCCGGCTCTCAGGGGGATGGATGGACGCAGGCGACGCCGGCCGGGTGATCGGCGGTCGCTATGAGTGCGTCGAGCTGATCGGCCGTGGCGGCATGGGCGAGGTGTGGCGCGCCCGCGACACGCTGCTGCAGCGCGACGTCGCGGTTAAACGCCTGGCGTACGGCGACGGTACGGGAGACGAGGTCACGGTCGGGCGCTCAATGCGGGAGGCCCGCCTCGCCGCCCGGCTGAACCACCCCAACGCGGTCGCAATCTACGACGTTGTCGTCGACGAGGGCCTGCCCTGCCTGGTCATGGAGCTGGTCAGCGGCAGATCCCTCAAGGAGGTCATCGCCCAGCAGGGACGCATCGACCCGGTCACTGCCGCCCGCATCGGCCGTCAGGTCGCCGCGGCGCTCGGCGTCGCCCACCGGGCCGGCATCATCCACCGCGACGTGAAGCCGGCCAACGTGCTCATCGCATCCGACGGCACAGCCAAGCTCACCGACTTCGGTATTGCCCGCGACGAGGGCGACGCCGGCCTGACCTCGACCGGCACATTCATCGGCACCCCGAACTTCCTCGCCCCTGAGATCGCGTTGGGTGGCAGTCACAGCCCGGCCAGTGACGTGTGGGCCCTCGGTGCGTTGCTGTACGCCGCGGTCGAGGGCGAGGCGCCGTATTCCGCCGGCGGCAACGCGCTGGCCATCCTCAACCGCATCGCCACAACCGATGCTCCGGCCCCGGAGCACGCGGGACCGCTCACCGACGTGATCGTCAAGGCGATGCACCGCAACCCGGCGCAGCGCCCGTCAGCGGCGGCGATCGTGCAGTTGCTCGACGACGTGATCGACGGCAGGCGGCGGACCGCCGGCGGCATCGAGCCCGCGCCACGACAGGGGCCGTCCGGCCTGCTACCGCCGCCGGCGCAGACCCCGCCGCCGCACACGCCACCGCCGTACGGCAACACACCGCAGCCGGCGTACACGCCACCGCCGGTCACCGCCCCGCCGGCATACGTCTCGGCGCCTCCGCAGTTCGGGCCCCCACCAGCACTGCCGCATTACCCGAGCGAACCGCCGCCGCGGCAGGGCGGGCGGCGTACCTGGTTCGCCGCGGGCGGCGGGCTGCTGGCGGTAGCGGCAATCGTCGCCGTCGTCGTCGCCGTCACCGCGGGGAAGAAGCACAGCGCGTCCCCCACCCCCACCCCGACCCCGGGCACCGACACGCAGACCCCACTCGTGCTGCCGACCATGCGGCCGACCCCGACGGTTACGAGTACGGCGCACGCCAGCTGCGACGACCCGCGCACCGACGGCCAGGGACCCGCAGTCACCTACGTGATCTTCGCCGAGCTGTTCGACGTCGCCGGTGCACAGGCGTGCACCAAGCCGGGAGCGGTTCCCGAGTCGTTCACCCGCAGTCTGAGCGGCAAGGTCTTCACGCCGACCTTCGACGGCTCCACCGACGATCAGGCGCCTGTGGTCAAGACCCGATTCACCGCGATCGACGGCACCAAGCTCCTGGTCACGTGTACCAAGGGCGACGATGGCAAGTATCTGGTCACCGCCGCTCAGAAGGAGTGAACCGGGGACTTCTTCACAGGCACTGTGGCGACTTCCCTACACTGTCGCCGACCGGGATCGCTAGCCCCCGGATGCAGAACGGAAGGAACGCTTCGTGCCGACCAACAAGCAGCGCCGCGACGCCGCTCGCCGCCACCTCGAACGTCAGCTGGAACGTCGCCAGCAGCGCGAAGCCTCGCGAAAGCGCGCGACCCTGATCGCCACGATCGCGGGGACGGTCGTACTCGCGGTTGTCGTCGTGGTAGTCGTGATCGCGCTGACCAACGACAACAAGAAGGCCAACGCCAACAGCACCACGACTCCGAGCGCAAGCGCGAGCGCCACCCCGTCGGCTACCCCGTCACCGACCCCGTCCACGTCCTACCCGCCCGCCAAGGGCGCTGCCGTCAGCTTCGAGGGCGTGACCGTCAAGGGAGCGACTGACCTCGCCGGAATACCGGGCGTCACCGCCAAGTCGGCGAAGCCGCCTACCAAGCTGGCGTTCAAGGACCTCGTCGTCGGTAAGGGCAAGGCGGCCACCCCGACGTCGACGGTCACCGTGCAGTACGCGGGCGTGCTGTACAAGACCGGCAAGGAATTCGACTCGTCCTGGTCGCGCGGCCAGCCGGCGCAGTTCCCGCTGACCGGCGTGGTCAAGGGCTTCACGCAAGGCATCGGCGGCTCCACGAGCGTCCCGCCGATGAAGGTCGGCGGCCGGCGGATCATCATCATGCCGGCGTCGCTCGGCTACGGCGCCCAGGCACAAGGACCGATCCCGGCCAACTCCCCGCTGGTGTTCGTCGTCGATCTGAAGAGCGTCGCAAGCGCGGGCTGATACCCGCCTCAGTTCGTGCTGTCGGGTGCGCCGCCAAGCGGCGCACCCGCGTTCGGTGGCTCACCGGCCGGCGCTATTAATCAGTTCCCGTTATGAATTCGGTAGACGTCGTACACACCCTCGACGTTGCGGATCGCGCGCAGCAGGTGGCCGAGGTGCTTCGGCTCGGCCATCTCGAATGTGAACTTGCTGACCGCGACCCGGTCGCGGTTGGTGTTCACGGCGGCGGACAGGATGCTGACGCTCTCGTCGGACAGCACCCGGCTCACGTCGGACAGCAGCCGGTGCCGGTCGAGCGCCTCAACCTGGATGGACACGACGAACGTCGACGCTGCGGACGGCGTCCAGTCCACCTCGACGAGCCGGTCCTGCTGCTGTAGCAGCGATGCCGCGTTGGTGCACGTGCGCCTGTGCACCGACACGCCCCCGCCACGGGTCACGAAGCCGAGGATCTCGTCGCCGGGTACCGGGGTGCAGCAGCGGGCCAGCTTGACCCAGACGTCGGTGACTCCCTTGACGGTGACCCCGGCGTCGCCCGAGCGGCGAGCTCCGCTGCGCTCGGCCTGCGTGGTCGGCAGCGCCGTCTCGGCGATGTCCTCGGTGGCGCCCTCGACACCGCCGAGCTGGGTGACGAGCTTCTGTACCACCGACTGCGCCGACACGTGGTTCTCGCCGACGGCGGCGTAGAGCGCGGACACGTCGGTGAGGTGCAGGTCACGGGCGATGGTGAGCAGCGCCTCGCCGCCGAGCAGCCGCTGCATGGGCAGGGCGGCCTTCCGCATCGCCTTGGACAGTGCGGTCTTGCCGGCGTCGATGGCGTCCTCGCGCCGTTCCCGCGCGAACCACTGCCGGATCTTGGTCTTCGCCCGCGGCGACTTGACGAAGCCCAGCCAATCCCGCGACGGCCCGGCGTTCTCGGCCTTTGACGTGAACACCTCGACGGTGTCGCCGTTGTCGAGCGCGCTCTCGAGCGCGACGAGCTTGCCGTTGACCCGCGCGCCGATGCAACGGTGCCCGATCTCGGTGTGCACCGCGTAGGCGAAGTCGACCGGTGTCGAACCCGCCGGCAGGGCCACCACGTCGCCCTTCGGAGTGAACACGTACACCTCGGACGAGCCGAGGTCGTAGCGCAGCGAGTCGAGGAACTCCTCCGGCTCCTGAGCCTCGCGCTGCCAGTCGAGCAGTTGGCGCAGCCAGCCCATCTCGTCGGAGACAGCGGCCGGGTCGGCGACCTCGACGTTCTTGATCTCTTTGTACTTCCAGTGCGCGGCAATTCCGTACTCTGCGGTACGGTGCATCGCCTGCGTGCGGATTTGAAGCTCTACCGGCTTGCCGCCCGGGCCGATCACCGTGGTGTGCAGCGACTGGTACATGTTGAACTTCGGCATCGCGATGTAGTCCTTGAACCGGCCCGGAACGGGTTGCCAGTTCGCATGGATGACGCCGAGCGTCGCGTAGCAGTCGCGTTCGCTGTCGACGAGGACGCGGATGCCGACCAGGTCGTAGATGTCGGTGAATTCGCGCCCGCGCACGATCATCTTCTGGTAGATCGAGTAGTAGTGCTTGGGCCGTCCGGTCACGGTGGCCTTGATGCCGCCTTCGCGCAGCTGGGCGTTGACGCGCTCGATCACCTCGTGCAGGTACGTGTCGCGCGACGGTGCACGTTCGGCGACCAGCCGAACGATCTCCTCGTACCGCTTCGGGTACAGCGTGGCGAACGCGAGGTCCTCCAGCTCCCACTTGACGGTGTTCATGCCCAGCCTGTGGGCGAGGGGCGCCAGCACTTCGAGCGTCTCGCGCGCCTTGCGCTCCTGCTTGGCGGGCGGCAGGAACCGCAGCGTGCGCATGTTGTGCAGCCGGTCGGCCAGCTTGATGACCAGCACCCGCGGGTCGCGGGCCATGGCCACCACCATCTTGCGAATCGTCTCCGCCTCGGCGGCCTCGCCGAACTTGACCTTGTCGAGCTTGGTGACGCCGTCGACCAGGTGCGCCACCTCGCCTCCGAACTCCGCCTGGATCGCGTCCAGGGCGAGCCCGGTGTCCTCAACCGTGTCGTGCAGCAGCGCTGCGACAAGGGTTGTGGTGTCCATGCCGAGCTCGGCGAGGATGGTGGCCACAGCGAGCGGATGGGTGATGTACGGGTCGCCACTCTTGCGCAATTGGCCGCGGTGGCGCTGCTCGGCGAGGTCGTAGCCACGCTGGAGCAAGCGCGGGTCGACCTTGGGGTGTGCGCCGCGATGGATGGCGAGCAACGGCTCGAGCACCGGACGGACCGGCGACTGCCGCGGTGCGGTGACGAGACGGCGGGCGAGCCGATCGCGGACCCGGCGCCGGTGCTGCTGGCTCTGCGCCCCGTCAGGGGGCGTCTCGGGTGCCGGAGGCGTTGCGAGGACCGGCGCGGTCCCGTTCTCAGCGCCGTCGGCGCCGGACGTGTCTTTACCGGCACGATCCGGGTCTTGCCCCGTTCGCGCCCCGGAGGTCACGGCCTCAGTCGTCAGGAATGCCTCCTTCGCACCAGCGCTCAACGACCAGTCTAGGTGCAACGCTGCACCCTCGTGTCGTCATCCGCGCCGTTGGGGACGGCGTCGCCCGCTTTTCAGGTGCGCAGCAGCGCCGCAATACGGCCGTGCGCAACGCCGTCGAGCCGGGCGCGTCCGGAGAGGAAGCCCAGCTCGAGCAGCACGCCGATGCCGATGACCTGTCCGCCGGCCTGGCCGATCAGCTCGGTGGCGGCACGCACCGTCCCGCCCGTGGCGAGGACGTCGTCGACGAGATACACGCGCCGCCCGTCCACCACATTCACCGGCACCTCGATCTCGGCCTGCCCGTACTCCAGGTCGTAGGCGAGGCGGATCGTGGGCGGTGGCAGCTTGCCGGCTTTGCGCACCGGCAGGATGCCGCAGTTCAGTTCACGGGCCACCGCCGCGGCGACCAGGAAGCCGCGAGCCTCGATCCCGGCCACCAGGTCGGCGCCGCCGGCAGCTCGCGCGAAACCGGCAAGCGCGCCGATTGCCGCGCCGAACACGTCGGGGTCGGCGAGCAGCGGCGCGATGTCCTTGAACACGATGCCGGGCTGGGGGAAGTCCGGCACGTCCCGCAGCCGTCCGGCGACGCGTGCGGCAATCTCGGCGCCGCCGTCGCCGCTAGCGCTCATCGATCAGCGCTGCTCTTCAGGCAGGCGTTCATCGGCGGCGCGCCCGCTGTGGACGGGCACCCGGACGTGGCGCCGGCGCAGGGCCGCCGGTGCGCCGCGGTGCGCCCGTTCCCGCCAGCGCCGGCTCGCCGGTGGCCAGCCGCGCCGCCTCCGCGGCCCGCTTGGCCTGTACCCGCTTGGTGAGCGCGCGGTAGGCGGGCTGCGGCTCGGTCAGGTCGCAGACGATCGGCGTGGCCAGGAACAGCGACGAGTACGCCCCGGACGCCAGCCCGACGAGTAGCACCAGCGCAAGGTCCTTGATGGTGCCGACGCCGAGCACGCCGGCGCCGATGAACAACAGTCCCGCGACGGGCAGCAGCGCGATGAGCGAGGTGTTGATCGAGCGCATCAGGGTCTGGTTCACGGCGAGGTTCGCCGCCTCCGAGTAGGTCATCCGGGAGCCGGCCAGGATGTCCTTGGAGTTCTCGGCCACCTTGTCGAACACCACGACCGTGTCGTATAGGGAGAAGCCGAGGATCGTCAGTAGGCCGACGACCGTCGACGGGGTGACCTCGAAGCCGATGAGCGAGTACACGCCGGCGGTAACGAGCAGGTCGTGGAGGAGCGCGATGAAGGCGGCGACGGCCATGCGCCACTGGAATCGTATCGATAAGTAGATCGACACGGCGATCAAGAAGATGATCAACCCCTCGATCGCCTTGACCGTGATGTCGTGTCCCCAGCTGGAGCTCACCGACTGAACGCTGATCGAGTCTTGGGAGATGCCGAGGTCCTTGGCGACCACGACCTTGGCAGATTCCTGTTTCGCCGGCGTGGTGTTCTCTGTCTTGACGACGATCTGGCGGGTGCTTCCGGAGCCGACGACGCGCGCCGCATCGGCTGGCGGGATCCCGGCCCGGCTGAACGCGGCTTCGGCATCCTTCGCCGTGATCGAGGTCCCTGCCGCCGCAATCTGGAACTGGCTGCCGCCCTTGAACTCGACGCCCCAGTTGAAGCCTCGGATTATGAAGCTCAGTATGCAGATGACGATGATCACGCCTGAGGCGAGATACCAACGCCGGCGGCTGCCGATGAAGTCGAAGTTGGTCTCGCCGCGGTACAGGCGCCGGAAGAGGAACAACATCAGCGCTTGCCCTTCTGGCTGTCGCCGGCTTCGGCACGCATCCTGGCTCGCCGGGCCGCCGCACGCTCAGCCGCGGTGCCCTGCTTCGCCGCTGTCCGCGAGCGCTCCGGTGCCACCGGCGGAGCCGGCGGCGGCTCGGGCTCGGGCTGTTCTAGCTCCTCTTCGTCGTCGAGAACCGCGACTGCGGCCGGTTCCGGCTCCGGCTCTGGAGCGACCGCAGCGGGCTTTGCCCGCCGAGCCCGCCGCGGCGTCCGTGCCGCCTCGACCTCGGTGTCGGCTACAGCGGCGTCCCCGCGTAGCGCATTGAGGCCGGTGAACCGCGACGACCCGAACGCGGTGCTGCGCGACAGCAGCGACACCATCGGGTGCGTGAACAGGAACACCACAACCAGGTCGAGAATCGTTGACAGACCAAGGGTGAATGCGAAGCCCCGGACGTCGCCGGCGGCAAAGTAGTACAGCACCGCGGCGGCGAGGAACGAGACCGTGTCGGCGGACAAGATGGTGCGCCGTGCCCGGACCCAGGCGCGTGGCACGGCTACGCGCATAGATCGGCCCTCGCGCACCTCGTCCTTTATTCGTTCGAAGAACACAACGAACGAATCTGCGGTGATGCCGACAGCGACGATGAAGCCGGCGATGCCCGCGAGCGTAAGGGTGAACCCGATCTCGCGGCCCAGGATGACCAGACACGCGTAAGTCAGCACTCCGGACACAAGCAACGACGCGATCGTCACGAAGCCGAGCGCCCGGTAGTACACCAGGGAGTACAGGACGACCAGGATGAGGCCGATGCCTCCGGCCAGCAGTCCGGCCTTGAGCTGGGCGGTGCCCAGGGTCGCCGAGACGTCAGTGTTGGTCAGCGGCCGGAAGTTAAGCGGCAGCGCGCCGTACTTCAGTTCACGGGCGAGCAAGGTCGCCGAGGTCTCGGTGAATCCGCCGGAGATCTGGGTGGCCTGGCCGTTGATGGCGTCCCGGTTGTACGGCGACGAGATCACCGCACCGTCGAGGGTGAACGCGACGTAGTTGGCGCACGGCGTTGCGCTGCTGCCGCACGAGGTGATCGAGTCGCTGACGTTCTGCCCGCCGGTGTTGTGCGCACCGGTGTACTTCGCCCACGCACTCGAACCGCTGCTCTTGAGGCTGAGCGACACGGTCCACTCGGCGGACCCGCCTTGGCCACTGAAGTCGGGCGGATTCGCGCTGGCGCTGGATATCTCCGTTCCCGGGACGATCACCGGCCCGAGCAGGAACGCAAGGGTCGCCTTGCCCGGCTGCTTGCTGTCACAGGCGACAAACGGCTGGCTGCGCTGCTCAACGCCGTCCGGCTGGTCAGCGGTGCAGTCCAGGGTGGCGAGCCGGCTCTGCAGCTCCTGCTTCTGCGCCGACGAGAGCTTGTTGTACTCCGCTTCGCTCTTCGGCACCGCGAAGGAAAGGCCCTTGAACGGAGTGGCGGTGGTCTTCGCGGGTGCGGCGCTGCCGGTCGGACTGGGTGTCGGCGTCGGCGTCGGGGTCGCATGGGCGGCCGACGCAGTGGCCGTGGGCTTCGACGCCGTGGAGCTCGGCGACGCTGCGTTCAGCGGACGCTCACGCGCGACGTTCGGCGACTGGCCCGCCGTTGTCGGCGTGCCGCTCGGCTTGCTGGCCGGCTTGCTGGTTGGCGACGTGGTCGGCGTGGTGGTCGGCGTGCCCGTCGATCCGGACGTACTGGGCGCTGCCACCGGAACCGGCGGCATCACAACCGGCCGGAAGTTCAGCTGCGCAGCCTCGCCGAGCTTGGCGATGTCGGTGCTGTTCTTGCCGGGGATGGACACCGCGATCTGATTGCCACCTTGGATGACCACCTCGGCGTTGGCCACACCAGAGCCGTTGACGCGGTCCTCCATGATCTGGCGGGCCTGGCTCATCGCCGCCTTCGACGGCGTCTTGCCGTTGTCGGTCTTCGCCTCGAAGACGACCTGCTTGCCCCCGACGAGGTCGAGGCCGAGCTTCGGCGTATGCCGTTCCCCGGGCAAGAAGACCAGGCCGTAGAGCACGGCCAGGATGGCGACCAGCGCTAGAAAGTAACGGCCGACGCGCAGCGTTCCGGCAGGTGGTGGCACGGGGGTGGTTCTCCTCGACGTGTTCGTGTTGAGTCCGTTCGGCTGGCGGGACGCCTGCCGGGGACCCGGCACAGTATGACTGACGTCATGATGAGAGCTGATGAAGCGGTCGGAATCAGCTCACTATGACGGTATCTGTCAGGGTCAATGTCGCGCGTGAGCTCAGCGCTGGTCGTCAGGTGGATCGTCGGCCTTCTCCTCCTCCGGGGTGAGCGATTCGCGGTATTGGTTGGGCAGCGACTCGACGTCTCGCAGCGCAGCCACCGCCCACTTCACCTCCACCCCCGGAGCGATCGACAACTGCACCGTGTCGTCGCCGTTCACGTTGGTCACCGTGCCGTAGAGCCCCGACGTCGTCATGACCTGGGAGCCGAACGTGATCCGTTCACGGAGTTTGGCCTGCTGGTTAGCGGCACGTTCGCGGTTGCGCCGAGTGAACATCAGCATCGCCAACAGCAGGAGGGCGAGCACGATAAGGGGCAATGCACTTTTCACGGTTTGGTACCTCTGGTGTGGGTAGTGACGCCCGCGAGTGTAGGCGCCCCATTACTCAACGGCTGCGGTGCCGCCGAGGTGCCCGCGCGGGTCAGACCTCGAAGAGCGTAGCGCCGCCGTCGTTGCCGGGGCGGACGAGGCCGAGGTGTGCCCAGGCGGCGGGTGTGGCAACGCGCCCGCGCGGGGTGCGGGCCAGCAGCCCGCATCGGACGAGGTACGGCTCGGCGACCTCCTCGACCGTCTCCACCTCCTCGCCGACGGCCACAGCGAGGTTGCCGACCCCGACTGGCCCGCCGCCGAAGCGCCGCACCAACGCGTCAAGGACCGCCCGGTCGAGCCGGTCGAGCCCCAGTTCGTCCACGTCATAGACGGCGAGCGCCTCGCGCGCGGCCTGCTGGGAGACCACGCCGTCGGCCCGAACCTCGGCGAAGTCGCGCACCCGGCGCAACAGCCGGTTGGCGATGCGGGGCGTGCCGCGCGAGCGGCCGGCGATTTCGGTGGCGCCGTCGGCGCGGAGGTCGACGCCGAGCAGAGCCGCCGACCGGAACAGGATCGTCTCCAGGTCGGCGACGTCGTAGAAGTCGAGATGCCCGGTGAACCCGAAGCGATCGCGCAGCGGGCCGCTGAGCAGTCCGGCGCGTGTGGTGGCGCCCACCAGCGTGAACGGCGCGAGGTCGAGCGGGATCGCGGTCGCGCCGGGGCCCTTGCCGACGACGACGTCGACGCGGAAGTCCTCCATCGCCATGTAGAGCAGTTCCTCGGCGGGCCGCGCCACCCGGTGGATCTCGTCGATGAACAGCACCTCGCCGGCGCCGAGGCTGGTAAGCAGCGCCGCCAGGTCCCCGGCCCGCTCGATGGCGGGCCCGCTGGTGACCCGGATCGACGTGTTGAGCTCGGTGGCGATGATCATTGCCAGGCTGGTCTTGCCCAGTCCGGGTGGCCCGGAGAGCAGGATGTGGTCGGGAGGATGGCCGCGGCGCAGCGCGCTCGCCAGGACCAGCTCGAGCTGCTCACGCACCTTCGGCTGACCGGGGAACTCGGACAGCCGCTTGGGCCGCAGACTCGCCTCGATCTCCCGCTCACCGACCACGGCCAACGGGCTAACCAGGTCAGGATCGGTCATCGGGTACGCCCCAGCAGCTGGATGCTCTGCCGTAGCAGGGCGGACACGTCCGGCGAGTCGCCGGCGTCAGTGGCGACGACGTCGATCGCGTCCGCGGCTTCCTTGCCGGTGAAGCCGAGCCCGGCGAGGGCGTGGCGCAGCTGCTCGCGCCACGGTGCGACCGGCGTGACGCCCAGGTCGGCGGCCGCCGTCTCGACGGAGCCGATCCGGTCGCGTAACTCGAGAATGATGCGCTCGGCGCCCTTGCGGCCGATCCCGGGCACCCGAGTCAGCGCGGCGATGTCGTCGGTCGCGATGGCACGTCGCACCTCGCGCGGCGGGTGCACCGCCAAGATGGTCTGCGCCAGTTTGGGGCCGACCCCGTTGGCGGTCTGCAGCAGTTCGAACAGCGAGCGCTCGTCGTCGTCGGCGAACCCGAACAGGGTGAGTGAGTCCTCGCGGACGACCAGGCTGGTCGCGAGCCGCGCCTGCTCGCCGACCCGCAGCCGCGCGAGCGTGCCCGGCGAGCACGACACGGCCAGGCCCACTCCGCCGACCTCGACCACCGCGCCGTCCGGGCCGACCGCAGCCACCAGGCCACGCACGCTCGCGATCACGTGCCCATCCTCGCGGCGGCGGCGAGCCGGGCCTGCGCCGCCCCCCGCCACAATTGGCAGATCGCGAGCGCGAGCGCGTCGGCGGCGTCGGCGGGACGCGGCGTCTCGGGCAACTTCAATAGCCGGCTCACCATGGCGCCGACCTGCGCCTTGCCGGCCCGGCCGGATCCGGTCACTGCCGCCTTGACCTCGCTCGGGGTGTGCAACGCGACCGGCACGCCGGCCCGGGCGGCCGCCACGATGGCGAGCCCCGAGACCTGGGCCGTGCCCATGACGGTGCGCACGTTGTGCTGGCTGAACACCCGCTCGACGGCGACAACGTCCGGCGTGAACTCGGCGATCGCTGCGCTCAGCGCCTCGGCGAGCGCCACCAGGCGTTCCCCGACATCGAGGCCGGACGACGTGCGCACGACCTGCACGTCCACCAGGGCAAGCTGCCGGCCGGGCGCACCGTCGACGACGCCGATGCCGCAGCGAGTCATGCCCGGATCGACTCCTAGCACTCGCACGCAGATCCCCTTCACGCCGAACGAACGTTCGACAGCCTAGGCGGGCCGGCGCGAACAGCAGCGCCGACACACCGAAGGCTGGATTCAGTACCCTTCGCGGGGTGTGGAACAACCGGACGGCATTCCGACGCCGGTTCCGGCCGCGCATGCGCCTCAGCCCCGTCTTCCTGGCATTCGTCGCGCTGACCGCATTCGGCGGCTGGCTGAGCTACGACGACACGCGTTCGGCGGCGCGGTTCGGGGTGTTCTGCTTCGTGGTGGGTGGCTGGGTGGTGTCGCTGTGCCTGCACGAGTTCGGGCACGCGTACGTCGCCTACCGCGCCGGCGACCGCAGCGTCGAGGCGGCCGGATACCTGACCCTGAATCCGCTCAAGTACGCCCACCCGTTCCTGTCGATCGTGCTGCCGGTGCTGTTCATCGCACAGGGCGGTATCGGCCTGCCGGGCGGCGCCGTGTACCTGCATCCACATGCGTTCCGCAGCCGAGCGATGCAGAGCCTTGCCGCCGCTGCGG
>JBPYES010000183.1:0-6929 GCA_051984825.1 Jatrophihabitantaceae bacterium | reverse complement strand
CGCCCGTCGCGGCCCGGCACGGGACGAATGGCGGAGGCTCCGGGATTCGAACCCGGGATGGGCGGTTAACCCAAACCGCATTAGCAGTGCGGCGCCATAGACCAGACTAGGCGAAGCCTCCAAGCGATACGGCGGCACAGCGGCCGCCGCGCCATCAGGGTACAGGCTGCTATGCCCGCCCCAGCAGCCGCTTGAGCAGGTGCGGCCGGACCAAAAATGCCTCCGCCTCGAGGGCGGCGACCGCGATACGGGGCAGGTCGCGCGTCGCGGGGTACGACAAGAACCGTGGCTGCCACGCCGGCCGGAACTTGACGTTGAAACGGTAGAGCGACTCGATCTGCCACCAGCGCGACAGGAACAAGAGGACGCGACGCCAGGCGCGCAACACCGGGCCGGCGCCGATCTTCTCGCCGCGCTCGATGGCGTCTCGGAACACGGCGAAGTTCAAGGAGACGCGTAACACGCCGAGCGAGGGGCAGGCATCGATGACGCGGGCGATCATGAACTCGTTGAGGCCGTTGTCCGCGGAGCGGTCGCGCCGCATCAGATCGAGCGAAAGCCCGTCCGGGCCCCAAGGGACGAAGTGGAGCATCCCGCGCAGCACGCCGTCCTGGTGTGCGGTGGCGACGACGCAGTCCGGGTCGGTCACATCGCCGAGACGCGACAGCGCCATCGAGAATCCACGTTCGACGGCGGCGCCGCGCCAGGCGGCGGCCACCCGCAGCAGCTCGCTGAACTCGTCCGGATCGATGTCGCGGGCGCGTCGTACCGCCACGTCGTAGCCAGCCCGGCAGACGCGGGTGCACGCCTGCCGCACGCCCCTCATCGCGCGTCCCTCCAGGCTGAAGACAGGGACGTCGACGATCGCCTCGTCGCCCAGCTCGATCGCTGCGAGCCCGCACTCCCGCCGGAACACGATCGCGCCCAACTCGCTGCACCCGATGACGGCAGGCGTCCAGCCGTACTCGTCGACAAGACGGCGGTAGGCGTGGATTGCACCTGGCCACGCCTCGGGGTCGCCGATCGGGTCACCACTGACCAGGGCGACGCCCTGCACGACCCGGTACGTGATCGCCGCCTTGCCGCTAGGCGACCACACGACGGACTTGTCGCGGCGCAGCGCGAAGTAGCCGAGCGAATCGCGGCCGCCCTGCCGGTCCAGCAGTGAGCGCAGCCGCGCCTCGTTCTCCCCCGTCAACCGGCCCGGCGGCTCGGACGGCCGGAATGCCAGCCACGCCACCGCGAGCACGGCGAGCAGCCCGAAGCCCAGCAGCGTGCCGTGGAAGACGTCGCTGAACCGCTCGCCGGGAAGGCCGATCGGGCCGTCCAGGCCCACCAGGCCGTAGCCGACCTCCTCCAGGCGCGCCCAGAACGAAGGACTGCCGGCAACGCGGTCGCTGTCTATATACAGCGTCGCCATGCCGTACACGACGGCGACTGCAATGAACTGCGCGAACACCCGCGCCGCGAACCATCGCGACGCCGGGTCGGCCCTGGCGCGGAACTGCGACCGGGACGTCACCAGCATGATGAGCAGCAGTGACGGCGTCAGCAACTCGAACTTGTGGCCCTTGAGGAGGTGCGCCGCAATCAAGATCACAGTGACGGCGACCGAGGCGACCCAGGCTGCCCGCTTGCGCTTGCGCAGACCGGCAGCAAGGCGCAGCAACAGCAGGCCGGCGACGGCGCTCACCGCCACGGCGGCGGCAGTTGCCGGGATGCCGAGCGGATCGGTCATCGTGTGCATGCGGCCGTGTTCGGCGGGACGCAGCGCGCCCAACAGTGTCAGCAGTCCGACAAGTGCCGCGAACGCCGAGATGACGCGCGGCGAGAAGGTGATGTACCCGGTGCGCACCCGCGCAAATGCGGTCGGCGGAGCCGGCGCTCGTTCATGCTGTGCTGTAGGCAGCACTATCGCCAGACTCCCTCATTGCGGACCGGCCGACCATGATGCCCTATCGAGCCAGGTAGCCGGCACAGCGTCACGGTCATGCCGGACGCAACAGCGGCATGACGATCTTGTCGACCACGCGCACCACATGCTCGTCGGTTACCGGCAGCCCCTGAATGATGAGCCGGGTCAGCAGCATCGCGGGCAGCACTTCGGCGACGAGCTCGTCGGCGGCCTCCGGCCGGACCTCGCCACGTGCGACGCCGCGCTGCAGCACGCCGAGCAGCGCTTCCCGCTTCGGGCACCCAACGCGCGCATCCAGGGCGGCGGCAAGCTCGGCGTCGCGGCTGCTCTCAGCGCCCACCGCGCGAAGCGCCTCCCCCACCCCACCCCTGACCAACGCGCAGATGCGCTGACCGACGTGCACGAGCGCATCCCGGGTGGTGGTCGCATCCGTCGCCGCACTGCCCACCAGATCGAACGCTTCGCCCGCCTTCGCGCAGAACGCGGCGACGACGAGGTCCTGCTTGGTGGGCCAGCGCCTATAAATACTGGCCTTGCCGGTGTGGGCGCGCGCAGCCACCGACTCGATGGTGAAAGCGGCATACCCGATTTCGGCGAGCTCGTCGACAACCGCGTCGTAGATGGCGCCCTCGAGCGCTTCGCCACGGCGGCGGTGCCGCACGGCATCACTGGTCACGCGGTGAGCGAAATCGACTGGCGCCGAGGTCATCCTTTGTCAGACCCTTCGTTCACTATGCCTGTGAGCACACTGAGGCCGTATCAGGATAACGCCATTGCGTCTCTTGCAACCCGGTGACTAGCTTAGCTAAGAAACGCCCGCGTCTCCTACTGTTACGGCGAGATTTCGAACGGAGTATGCCCGTGTCCGGCTCAGATGTCGCTACCTCGACTGGCGCGCGTCGTACCACACATCCTGCGCTGATCTTGCTGCTCATCGCAGGCGCGCAGCTGATGGTCGTGCTGGATGCCACGATCGTGAACATTTCGCTGCCGTCGATGGGCGAGTACTTCCACAAGAACCAGACGGACATGACGTGGGCGATCAATGCGTATGCGCTTGCGTTCGGCGGGTTGCTGCTGTTGGGCGGACGAGCGGGCGACATCCTCGGCCGGCGCCGAATGTTCATCGTCGGGCTGGGGTTGTTCTCGTTCGGCAGCCTGCTCGGTGGCCTGTCCACCACGTTCGGACTCCTGCTCGGGGGGCGCGTCGTCCAGGGCATCGGCGGCGCGATCGCATCACCGACCGCGCTGTCACTGGTCACCGTCTCCTTCAAGGAGGGCAAGGAACGCAACCGCGCATTCGCCGTGTATGCCGCCGTGTCCGGCGCGGGCGGCGCCCTCGGCCTGCTGCTCGGCGGCCTCCTGACCGAATACGCCACGTGGCGGTGGGTGCTGTTCGTCAACGTGCCGATCGGCGTGCTCCTGATGATCGGCGCGTACTTCTACCTGCCCTTTACCGAGCGGCTCAAGGGCGGCTTCGACTTCCTCGGCGCGGCCTTGTCGGTGGGCGGCATGGTCACGCTGGTGTATGCGTTCATCCACGCAGCACGCGACGGCTGGGCCAACGCGCAGACGTACGTCCTGTTCCCACTGGCCGGCCTACTGTTGACCGCTTTCGTACTAGTCGAGGCGTATGTCGCTGAGCACCCGATGATGCCGATGCGGCTGTTCCATAATCGCAGCCGGGCCGGCGCCTACCTGGTCATGCTGATGGCCGGCGCCGGGCTCTTCGGCATGTTCTACTTCCTCACGTTCTTCTTCCAGCAGGTCATGGGGTACAGCGCCCTGGGCTCCGGCGTGGCCTACCTGCCGTTCCCGTTCGTGATCGCGATCGGCTCGCAGGTCGTGGCGCAATTACTTCCCAAGGTCGGGCCTAAGGCGCTGATCGCGACCGGTAGTGCGCTGATGACGCTCTCGCTGCTGTTCCTGGGGCGAGTCAATACCAGCACCACCTACTGGGGCGAGATTCTTCCCGCCATGATCGTGCTCGCTGTCGGCATGAGCATGCTGTTCGTGCCGCTGACGACCACCGCGGTCTCGAAGGTCGCCAACACCGATGCCGGCATCGCGTCGGCACTGCTCAACGTCGGACAGCAGGTCGGCGGCTCGATCGGGCTGTCCGTGTTGGCCACGGTGTTTGCGACTGCGACTCGCAACGAGGCGAAGACGCAGGCCTCCGAGCTCGCCAAGACCAGCCCCGCCTCCCTCCACCACCTGCAACAACTGAGCATCGAGCACGGCGGTGGACCCAAGGCGCCTGCTGCGGCCTGGCACGACTCCGCGGCGGTGCAGGCGCTACACGCCGTCCAGGCGCACGGCTCTGCCGTGAGCTTCGTGGCGGCGTCGGTCTTCGGAGCGATCGCGCTCGTCGTTGCCCTGCTGATGATCAACATCAAGAGGAGCGATCTGGTGCCGGCGCCCGCGGCCGAGGATGCACTCGCGCCGGCTGCCGCGTAAGTCGTCGTCAGCCAGCGGTCAGCACTCGATCACGTTGACCGCTAGGCCGCCGCGTGCCGTCTCCTTGTACTTGATCTTCATGTCAGCGCCCGTCTCGCGCATCGTCTTGATCACCTTGTCCAAGCTGACGATGTGCTGACCGTCCCCACGCAGCGCGATGCGCGCGGCGTTGATCGCCTTGACTGCAGCCATCGCGTTGCGCTCGATACACGGCACTTGGACGAGCCCTCCGACCGGGTCGCACGTCAGGCCGAGGTTGTGCTCCATGCCGATCTCGGCGGCGTTCTCGACCTGCGCGGGCGTGCCCCCGAGTACCTCGCAGAGCGCACCGGCGGCCATCGAGCAGGCCGAGCCGACCTCGCCCTGGCAACCCACCTCGGCGCCGGAGATTGACGCGTTCTCCTTGTACAGCACGCCGATCGCACCGGCGGCGAGCAGGAAGCACACCACGCCCTCGTCCGACGCACCGGGCACGAATTTGACGTAGTAGTGCAGCACCGCGGGCAGCACGCCGGCGGCGCCATTCGTCGGCGCCGTGACGATTCGCCCGCCCGCGGCGTTCTCCTCGTTGACGGCGAGCGCGAACAGGTCGACCCAGTCCATGACGCGCAGCGGATCCGTGCTGTACGGCTCGCCACACAGGCGGCGGTACAGCTCGGGAGCACGCCGTGGGACACGAAGCCCGCCGGGCAGCGTCCCCTCCGTCTCGCAGCCGGCGTCCACGCACTGCTGCATCACCGTCCAGATCGCGAGCAGCCCGTCGCGCACCTCCGCCTCGCTGCGCCAGGACAGCTCGTTGGCCAGCATCACGCCGCTGACGGGCAGCCCCGTCGCCTCGCAGTGCGCGATCAACTCGGACCCCGTGCTGAATGGATACCGCACCGGGGTGTCGTCGGGCTTGATCCGGTCGGCACCGGCGGCCGTCTCGTCCACCACGAAGCCACCGCCGACGGAGTAGTACGTGCTCTGACGCAACTCGGCGCCGCCGGCGTCATATGCGAAGAAGCGCATGCCGTTCGGGTGGTAGGGGAGCGACGTGCGGCGGTGTAGCACGACCTCGACCGCTACGTCGCGCTTCCCGAGCAGGCTCACCCGCTCGGACGTGACCGTCCGTGCCGTGTCGACGGTCTCCGGGCGCTCGCCCTCGAGCCCGAGCAGTACGGCACGTTCGCTGCCGTGGCCGTGTCCGGTGGCCCCGAGCGAGCCGAACAGCTCAACCCGCACCGAGACCACCCGGTCCAGAAGCCCGTCGTCGGCGAGGCCGAGCGAGAACCGCAGCGCGGCCCGCATCGGGCCGACCGTGTGCGAGGACGACGGTCCGATGCCGATAGAGAACAGATCGAAGACGCTGATGGCCACGTCATCGATTGTGCAACGTTGCCGTCCGGGACACTGGGCGGTATGGCCGTCATCCGCCGTACGCCGCTGCACACGGGCACGGTCGTCGACGCCCACGACCTGACCCCGCGGATACGGCGCATCACCGTTTCCGCGCCGACCCTCGACCGACCCCGCCCCGCGCAGGACGTCGAGCTCGTGCTAGCCGACGCCGCTGGCCGCAAGGTCAAGCGGCGCTATACGGTCACGCATTACGGCAACGGACGCTTCGACGTCGACGCGTTGCTGCACGGTGACGCGCCCGGTGCGACCTGGGCGGCGAGAACGGCGCCGGGCGACGAAGTGCAGTTCTTCGGGCCACGCGGCCGGCTGGAGCTGCGTGATGCCGACTGGCACCTGTTCATCGGGGACGAGTCGGCGCTGCCGGCGATCGCCGAGCTGGCCACCACAGTTCGTGCGCCGGCGTATGCGCTGATCGAGGTGGGCGACGAGAAGGACGAGCTACCGCTCGCCGCCGACGTGCGCTGGCTGCACCGCGGCGGCACCCCACCGGGCGGCCCGGACGTGCTCGCCGGCGCGGTCGATGCCTTCGCAGAGCCTCCAGGCACCGGACACGCCTACGCGATGGGCGAATCCCGGGTGGTCGCCGCGCTGCGTCCCCGACTGCACGCCCTGGGCATCCCCAATGAGCAGCTGTACGTGAAGGGTTACTGGAACGTCGGGCGGGTCGCGGTGAGCTCCCGCACCTCGGCATAGCGCTCGCGCACGGCCGGCGCGGGGTCGGCCTCGAACGTGGCCGCGGCCTCCAGCTGCCAGTGTGGCCGCTCCCCAGTGAGCACCCAGGCCGCCTGCCGGGCCGCGCCGTCGGCGACGTACTCGCCCGGCTCCGGCACTGTCACTGGCCGGGCCAGAATCGTCGGGGCGATGCGGCGCACTGCCTCAGACCGCGCCCCGCCGCCGATCAAGAAGATCCGCTCAACCGGGACGCCCTGCGCGACCAGCGCGTCGAGCCCGTCGGCCAGCCCGCTCAGCAGCCCCTCGACGGCGGCCCGGGCGAGATGCGCCGGCGTGGAGTTGGCGAGCTGCAGCCCGTGCAGGGCGCCGGTCGAGTCGGGGCGGTCCGGCGTGCGCTCGCCTTCGAGATACGGGACGAGGGCCAGCCCCCCGGCGCCGGGCGGGGCTTGCAGCGCCAGCTCAGCCAGCCGCACGTGGTCGACCC
>JBPYES010000182.1:0-2092 GCA_051984825.1 Jatrophihabitantaceae bacterium | reverse complement strand
TGCGTGCACGACGGGTACGAGGCGCTGCGGCGTGTTGCCGAGCAGCCGCCTGATCTCGTCGTGCTCGACTTGATGCTTCCGGGCATCGACGGCCTTGAGGTCTGCAAGCGGCTGCGCGAGCGGTGGCCGATCCCGGTGGTCATGCTCACCGCGCTCGGCGACGAAACCGACCGCCTGGCCGGCTTTGAGATCGGCGCCGACGACTACGTGACCAAGCCGTTCAGCCCGCGTGAGCTGGCGATGCGGGTGCGCTCTGTGCTCCGTCGCGCCCGGGGCAGCGGCCTTCCTGACAAGGCGGATCAGGGTGTTATCTCCGATCGCGAGCTGACCGTTGACCTGGCGGCGCACGAGGTGCGTGCGGCCGGCAGGCTCATCCAGCTGACGTCACGCGAGTACGACCTGCTGGTCTTCCTCATGCGCAACCCGCGGAAGGCGTTCACCAGGGAACAGCTGCTGCACGAGGTCTGGGGCTGGACGTTCGGCGACACGTCCACGGTCACGGTGCACGTGCGGCGGCTGCGCGAGAAACTGGAGGCCGACCCGACGATGCCCAAGCGCATCGTCACGGTCTGGGGCGTGGGCTACCGGTACGAGCCGGAGCCGGCATGACCCCGAGCGTGGCTGACGTCGTGCCCGGGGTCGGATCAGGCGACGTGCTGCACGCGTCGCTGTGGACGGCGGGCATCGCGATCGGGGTCGCCGTCGTCGGCGTGGTGGTCCTCAAGATGGTGGCCGGCCGGTCGATCGGCGCGATGCTCACGGTGGTTGCTTTCGTGACGGTCGGCACGTCGCTCGCCGGAGCGGGCGCCATCGTGCAGCTCATGCTCGCCAAGGTCGGTGACCCGGTGCTAGAACTGCTAGCCCTCGCCGGGCTCGCCGGGCTCGCCGTCGCGCTGTTCTTCGCCAGGCGGCTCACCAAGGTGACCAAGACGCTGCTCGCCGCGGTGCGCGAGGTCGGCGACAGCGGCATCTACACTCCGCCATCCGGCATCCGGCTGCCTGCGGAGCTCGCCGGGCTTTCCGAGGGTCTTGTGGAGGCGCACGACCGGCTCGGTAAGTCCAGGGCCCGCGAGCAGGCACTCGAGGCGAGCCGTCGCGAGCTCGTCGCCTGGGTCAGCCACGACCTGCGCACGCCGCTGGCCGGGCTGCGGGCGATGGCCGAGGCCCTCGAAGACCAGGTGGTGACCGACCCGCGTGAGGTGGGCCACTACCACACCCAGATCCGCCGCGAGACTGACCGGCTGTCGGCGATGATCGACGACCTCTTCGAGCTGTCCAAGATCCACGCGGGTACGCTCCGGCTGTCGCCGCGGCTGGTCGCGCTCGAGGACCTCGTCGCCGAGGTGGTCGCCAGCGCCGAACCGGTCTCGCGAGCGAAGGGCATCAGGCTCACCGGGTCCGCCGTCCGCGGCATGCCCGTGGTCATCGACACCGCGGAGATGGGACGCGCCGTCAGGAACCTGGTGACCAACGCGATCAGGCACACGCCCACCGACGGGACCATCGAGGTCATCGGCGAGATCCAGTCCGGGATGGCGTGCGTAAGCGTGAGCGACGAGTGCGGCGGTATCCCGCCTGGCGACTTGCCGCGGGTGTTCGACGTGGCGTTCCGCGGCGAGAGCGCGCGGACGCCGGGCCCGTCCGGCGGCGCCGGGCTGGGGTTGTCGATCGCCCGGGGCATCGTGGAGGCGCATTCAGGCCAGATCAGCGTGCGTAACACCGGCCCGGGCTGCCAGTTCCGCATCAAGCTGCCGCTCGCCCGGCCGGCCGCCCCGGCTGTGTCGCGGCTGGCGCCGGCCGCCCGCGCCATGCACGCCGGCCGCTGACCAGCTAGGCGGCCGCTAAGGCTGTCCGGCTAGGCGGCTGTCGGGCTAGGCGGCGGCAGCCGGGGCGCGCAGCGGAGCGTGAGCGAACTCAGCGACGCCGTCGGCGAAGCTGATCCCCGCCTGGAACCCCAGGTCGCGAGCCGCCGCTTCCGGCGAGGCCACCACGTGGCGCACGTCGCCGAGGCGGTATTCGCCGGTGATCTTCGGTTCCACCGTGCCGCCGCCGTACGCGACGGCCAGTTCCGCCGCCATCTCGCCGACCGTGT
>JBPYES010000181.1:0-2194 GCA_051984825.1 Jatrophihabitantaceae bacterium | reverse complement strand
CGCTACCATGGCTCCTGCCTAGGTATAGGCACAGGAGTAATCACGGACTGATGGCAGAGGTACTTGATCTTCGCGGCCGCGAGCGGCCGGCGCCGAGAGCACAGGTGCTTGCCGACCCCACGGGGTGGCGAGCACGACAGCTGAAACGCGGTGGCCGCGTCGTCATCGTGCTGTTCACGCTGTGGCTGCTCGGCCTGCTGCTCGCCGGTCTCGGCATCGTTCCCGACCGGTTCGTGCCGCTTGCCGGGACGCTCGATCATCCGGCGCCGCCGACGCTCGTCCGCACGCCGATGGTCGCGAAGCCGACGACCGGCGACCTCGCGCCGGCCGTCACCGCGGCAGCCGCGGCCCGGATCGCCGCCGGCGAAAGCGCGCTCGGCGCCGCCCGGGCGGGGATGCACACCGCCGCGACCCGGGCCGCCCTGACCTACCACGGCCGCACCCAGACCACCACCGCGCCCGGCCTTCGCAGCCACGGCAGCACGTCGACGACGTCCGCGTCGGCCTCCACCCGGAAGCCAGGCCTGCACACCGGCAGCGCCAACGGCGGCGCGACGAATGCCCAGAGCACGACCTCGCGGGCCGGTGGCTCGGGCGGCCACGTCGGCACCGGCTCGGGCGGCCACGTCGGTACCCCGGGGACGAACCACACCGGCGGCAACTCCACGACATCCTCCGGCCGATCGGGTAGCTCACCCGGCGTGACGGCCGGCTCGCCGGGTCGCGCCGGCACCTCACAGGGACAGCTGAGGCGCACCTCCACGACGACGATCCCGACGAACACGCCGCGCAAATCCTCCTCGGCTACAGGGCAGGCCGTGAGGAGCAGTGCCGATGCCCACAGCGGCTGAACCAAAGCCGCGGCGGCGGCTGCGGCCGCCCCGGGTCCGCATTCCGGCCCGCATCTGGAGTCCGCCCGCGCACTGGCGCCTGCTCGGCTTCTGTCTGACGGTCGTCCTCGTCGTGATCGCCTTCCAGGGCTTCGCCACGCACACCGTCGGAGCGAGCTCCGAGCCGGCCGGCAACGGCGTCAGCGCGCTCCCGCCGGGAACTCGCCCGGTGCTCGTCGCGCGGGGCAACCGGCTCGTCTCGCTCGAGCCGCCACCGGGGCGGCGCATCGCGCTCACCTTCGATGACGGACCCGACCCACGCTGGACGCCGCGCATCGCCGCCGAGCTGCGCAAGGCCGGCGTCCCGGCCACGTTCTTCGTCATCGGCAGCCAGGCCGCGCGCTATCCGGGGATCGTTCGCCAGCTCGTCCGCGACGGCGACGAGATCGGCAACCACACTTTCACCCACGTGCTGCTGCCCGGCGTCCCGCCGTGGGAGCGCAAGATGCAGATCGATCTCACCGAGGCGGTGATCGCCGGCATCACGGGCCACTACACCCGGCTGATCCGGCCTCCGTACTCCGCGACTCCCGACGCGGTCACGCCGCTTGACGCCCGCATCCTCGCGCAGCTGGCGGCGCGCCGTTACTACATCGTCCTCACCGACTACGACAGCCAGGACTGGCAGCGCCCCGGCGTGCACCGGATCGTTCGCAACGCAAGCCCGCCGGGCACGACCGGCGGCATCGTGATGTTCCACGACGGCGGCGGGAACCGCGCGGAGACCGTCCGGGCGATCCCGCTGCTCGTCGCCGCGCTGCGCGCCCGCGGGTTCCGCTTCGACACCGTCTCGCAGCTCGCCGGCCTCGGCAACAACGTCGCGATGCCGACCACGCGCGGCTGGCCGCAGGCTCGCGGCTCGGTGTTCGTGACTAGCGTCCGCATCGCGTACGCGCTCACGAAGATCATCTCGATTGCGCTGATCATCATCGCCGTGCTCATCGGCCTGCGGGCGATACTGCTCTTCGCGCTCGCGAGCCGCCACGTCCGGCTGACCCGCTCGCGCGCGGCCAACGAGCATCTGCCGGCGGTGGCGATCATCGTGCCCGCCTACAACGAGGAGGTCGGGATCGAGCGCGCGGTGCGCTCGCTTGCATCCAGCGACTACCCGGACTTCGAGGTCGTCGTCGTCGACGATGGCTCGGTTGACCGCACCGCGGAGATCGTCGGCGGTCTCGAGCTGCCGAACGTGCGCCTCGTCCGGCAGGACAACGGCGGCAAGGCGGCCGCCCTCAACACCGGGATCGAGATGACCGACTCCGAGATCGTCGTGATGGTCGACGGCGACACGCTGTTCGAGCCCG
>JBPYES010000180.1:0-8178 GCA_051984825.1 Jatrophihabitantaceae bacterium | reverse complement strand
GGAGTGGCTCTCCACACTCTGGACGCACGTCAAGGGCGCCGTTCTGGCCGGCGCCGCCGATCCCGGCTCCGAGCTGCGCCGCACGGTTCAGTCGCTGACGGTCCAGGTCGGCACCGCGCTCCGGGACGATCCGTCGCTACAGACGAAGTTCGAGAACGTGCTCCAGCGCATGGTCAGCCACGTGGCAGCGCGGTACGGAACGGACATCGCCTCGCTCATCTCCACGACGGTCGCCCGCTGGGACGCGGAGGAGACCGGCCGGCGCCTGGAACTCCAGGTAGGCCGGGACCTCCAGTTCATCCGGATCAACGGCACGGTGGTCGGCGCCCTGGTCGGCATCCTGATCCACGCGATCAGCCAGCTGATCTGACCGCCGGCTGCACGGTAAGCAGCACACGCAGCGCGGCGATCCACACCAGGCATGCGCCGAGCATGTGCACGACGACCAATCCGGCCGGGACGTGCGTGAAGTACTGGACATATCCGATCACGCCTTGCGCGAGCTCCACGCCGAGCAGCACCCACGCGGCGCGCCGGGCGGCGGCGCCGGCGCCCGTCACGTGCAGCAGCACGACCAGGCCGACCGTGAGCCCGACGAGGACCCACACCGCATCGGCATGCAGCTGCGCGACGCCGGCCGGACTGAGCCCGATGCGATGCGTGGCGCCCTGGTCGCCGGCATGTGGCCCGGTGCCGGTGACGACGGTGCCGAGCGCCAGTACCGCCACGGCAGCGACGACGATCAGCCGGGCCAGCACGACGGCCGGGGCGAACCCCGGCTCAACCACGTCACGCAGCCGCCACCACAACAGGGTCGTCACCGCGATGATCGACATCGAGAGCAGGAAGTGTGCAGCGACCGTCCATGGGTTGAGGTGCGTGAGCACGGTGATGCCGCCCATGATCGCCTGCGCAGGGATCCCCAGGAACGCGATCACGGCCAGCGTCAGCTCCCGGCGCTGCCGGTATGCGGCGAGCAAGGTCACGACGGCGATCAGGCCGAGGACGAACGTCAATTGCCGGTTGGTGAACTCGATGAGGCCATGGAACGAATGGGCGCGCGTGGGCGTCAGCGACGCACCGGCGCATTTCGGCCAGGTGGGGCAGCCCAGCCCGGACGCGGTGAGCCGCACCGCCCCGCCGGTCACGACAATGACGACGTTGGCCACCACGGACGCCAGGGCCAGCTCACGCAGCACCCGGGGCGAGCCCAGCCAAGCCAGCACACGGGCCCGCCACCCGACGCGTGCGACGGAGCTCATTCCCATCGGAACCACCGAGCCGCTGCGGGCAACGCCACCGCCGCCCACACGAGCAGCGTGAGCAACGCACGGACCGGCACGCCCGAACCGTGTTGCAGCACGCTGTGCAGGCCGTCCGAGAGTGCTGCCGAGGGCAGCCACTGCAGCACGTCCGCAACGCCGTCCGGGTATTTCGAGAGCGGGATCGCGATGCCGCCGCAGAACAGCAGCACCAGCCACGCCAGGTTCGCCGCAGCCAGCGTGACCTCTGCACGAAGCGTCCCCGCGAGCAGCAGTCCCAGCCCACCAAAGGCCAACGTGCCGAGCGCAATGAGCAGCACTGCCCAGAGCGGATCTCCGTGCGGCTGCCAGCCGAGCGCGAAGCCCATCGCACAGATCAACGCCGCCTGGACGACCTCGATGCCCAGCACGGAAAGGGTCTTGCCCAGCAGCAGCACCGACCGGGGTAGTGGCGTCGCCCCCAGTCGTTTCAGGACCGCGTACTTGCGCTCGAAGCCGGTGCCGATCGCCAGGCCCGTGAAGGACGCGCTCATCACCGCAAGCGCCAAGATGCTGGGCACCACGAAATCGATGCGCCGGCCGTCCAGCGAGTACAGCAGTGGCAGGTTGAAGAACAGCAGCAAGAGCAACGGGATTACGAGCGTCAGCCCGACTTGCTCGCCGTTGCGCAGCTGCAGGCGCAGCTCCATGCGCGTCTGCGCGACCAGCATCCGCAGCGGGGACGCGGCGGCCGGCGCCGGCGTGAAACCCAGGACGGCTGCGTTCGCTTCGTATGTGTCGGTCATGTGTGCAGCTCTCGAGCGGTCAGCTCGAGGAACACGTCCTCGAGGCTGCGTCGTTCGACCACGATCTCCTCGGCGAGGACGTCGACGCTCGCGCACCATGCGGTGAGGGCTGCCAGCAGCTGTGGGCTGACCTCGCAGGTCACGACGTAACGCCCCGGCGACTCCTCGAGGACATGAGTGCCGACCGGCAGCGCGTCCACCAGCGACGCGAGGCGCAGTCCCTCGGGCGCCCGGAAGCGGATCTGGCCCTCCGCGCCGGAGCGGGTGAGTTCCGCCGGAGTGCCCGCCGCGACAAGGCGTCCGGAGGCCATCACTGCGATCTGGTCGGCGAGCTGCTCCGCCTCGTCCAAGAAGTGTGTCGTCAGCACGACGCTTACGCCGTCGGCGCGCAGCTGGCGAATGAGGTCCCAGGTGCCACGCCGCGCCTGCGGGTCCATTCCCGCGGTGGGCTCGTCCAAGAAGACCATGGCAGGGCGGCCGACCAGCGCGAGTGCCAACGACAGGCGCTGCTTCTGCCCACCCGACAGGCGCCTGACCTGAGTGCCTGCCACCTCGGCCAGCCCGACCTGGTCGAGCAGGCGCACCGGATCGTGCGGATGGCGGGCATAGGCAGCGAAGAGCTCGAGCAGCTCGCCCGCCCGGGCGCTGGTGTAGCCGCCCACGCCGTCTTGGAGCATGACGCCGACCAGTGGCTTGAGTGCCGCAGCTTCGCGGATCGGGTCGTATCCCATGACGCGAACCTGGCCGGCGTCCGGGGTGCGGAAACCCTCACAGATCTCGACGGTCGTCGTCTTGCCGGCACCGTTGGGCCCCAGCAGTGCGAGCAGTTCGCCGCGTTCGACGGTAAGCGAGAGGCAGTCAACCGCGCGTTGTGCGCCGTACGACTTGACCAGGTCGCGCACCTCGAGCGCGGCTTCGCCCACGCGACCAGTCTAGGAATCGCCGGGTGCCGATCCTGTCACCGGGCGGGCTCAGCCGGGGCGCGGCTCACATCTCGGAGCCGGCCGGCGAGTCACGCTGCTCGCGCTGCTCCAACAGGGACGCGATCAACGCGCTCACGTGCCTGCGTTCCTCGCCCGTCAGCTGCTCGACGCTCGCGATCAGCACGGTGAGGTCGGCGTCGGCGGACGACTCGTCGTACACCGTGAGCCCGAGTGATTCGGCTACCGCGGCCCGGACCAGTGCTACGTCAAGCTCCAGTCCAGCTGCGAGGTGATCGACGGTAGCCGGGCTGGGTGCGCGGGTGATCCGGCTGGTGGCGAGCTTGTGGACGGTCGATCTCGGCAACGCCCCTCGCGTTGCGACATCGCTGTAGGACCAGCCGCGCTCCGTCATGCGGGCCCGGATCAGCTCCTCGAGTGCGGGCACGAAGCTCCTTTCCCACGAACGACGTGCCGAGACTCACCGCGAGCAGGCACGAGGCGCCAAACGTCCCAGCTGCCTGGACGTCCCGCCTGCATGTGAAACGTCTCTGGCGCCGCTGGCGTCACCCTCGCGCCGCAACGCACTGCCGAATGGACGTTTCGGGCAGGCCTTTCCGTGATGCCTTGCCAACTCTGAGAGCCCTCGGTACTGTCCATCGTGGATGGACAGTCATCCACTCAGAATAGACGCAGCACCGACCTGGGCGATCCTAGCTCGGTCTGGTGCCTGAAACCGAGCGGAAGGAGGTGACAAGATGCTCGATCTGTCTCGTGAGCGCAGCGACGTGCTGCCGGCGAGGGAGGCGCTTCAGACCTTCACCCTGACCTTCGCGCCGAAGGTGGCCCGGGTGCACGCGGTCAACGCGTCCCTTGCTCTCAACCTGGTCACGCTCGGCAGCGCCGCACAGTCCTCGGCCGGCCAGCTGATCTCCGTCTCGCAGTGAGGCGGCGGCCGGCGGTTGCCGGTCACCAGTCCTGTCTCGCTTCATGCACTGTCGGGGGGAGGTGCAACTAATGAACATCACGTCGGAGTCCTTCGACCTGCTGCCCGCGCGCGAGGCGCTGCAGACGGTCACGATCAACTGGGCGCCCAAGATCGCGCGCGTCCACGCCACCAACGTGTCGGCCGCGGTCAACCTGTTCACCGTCGGCTCGCTGGCGTCTTCGTCAGCTACGCAGGTCATCATGATTTCGCAGTGATTGTCTGCTTCGTGTTGGGTGGGTCGCCGGCTAGTGCTGAATCGCCCCCGCCGGCGACCCACCCAAACCGCCGTCCCACCCGAACTACTGCGCCCAGGAGCGTCATGACAACCGTCGCCGCCACTGCCGCACCGGCAGACACGCGCGTCCTCGTCCGGGCGCCCGATGTGAGCCTGCTCGGCGTGTATGACGGCTCCGGGTATGAGAACGGCCGGTTCCTGGTGCAACGGGGAGATGGCCAGCTCGTCCAGCTGACGCCGTACCTCTACGGTTTGCTGGAACTGGTCGAGACACCGGCTGCGATCGACGACATCGCGGCTGTCTGGACGACCAAGCTGGGCACGGATGTGTCCACCACCGATGTGACGACGCTCGCCGATCGCCTGACGGACGCGGGGTTGCTGCTCCCGGACGACGCCGCTCCACCGATCGAGCAGGCCGTGCCGCTCGAGGATCAGAAGCGCGTCAATCCGATCTTGACCCTTGGTCTGCGCCGAACCGTGCTGCCACCGCGCGCGGTCAACGTTTTGGCCCGGCCGATGCGTCACGCATTCCACCCGCCGGCCATCGTCGTCGTCCTGCTGGCGGTCGTGGTATCCGACCTGTGGGCGGCCGCTAACGGAAGCCTCGTCGACGGGCTGCTCCAGGCGATCTCCGCGCCGCTCACCGCCTCGCTGCTCATCCTCGCGGTGTTCGCCTCGGGAATCGTCCACGAGTTCGGGCATGCCGCGGGCTGCATCTACGGAGGCGGCCGGCCAGGCCGAATCGGGATCGGCGTGTACGTGATCTATCCGGCCTTTTTCACCGACGTCACTGACGTATATCGGCTGCCACGCCGGGCCCGAATCCGCACTGATCTCGGCGGCGTCTACTTCACGTCGTTCGCGATCCTCGCCGCCGTCGGCGCGTTTGCGCTCACCGGCTGGTCCCCGCTTCTGCTGCTGCTCGTGGCGCTGCATGTGACGGCTGCCGAGCAGTTCTTGCCGTTCATCCGGCAAGACGGGTACTTCCTCCTGGGCGACGTGGCCGGAATCCCTGACCTGTTCGCGCGGCTCGGCCCCGTCTTGCGAAGCGCAATCCCGGGACGCCCGGTCCACCCTGCTGTCGCCGACATGCGCCGCTCCACCCGAAGGATCATGACGGTCTGGGTGCTGATGGTGGTGCCGTTCCTGGCGGTCAACATCGCGCTGGCCCTGTACTTGGCGCCCCACGCGATCCAGGGCGCGTTCAAGTCCGTGCACACACACGTCTCCGCGCTCCACGATGCGGTCTCGCCGTTCGACTTCGGCGCCATGCTCTACCACGGTCTGTCTCTGATGCTGCTGACGCTCTCTGTCGCCGGCGTGGGAATTCTGCTCATCCGCATCGGCAGGACCGTGCCCCGCAAACTCGCCCGGCGCCAGGCGCGCCGGTCCTCGCCTCAGTCTCGCCATACACACACCGGGGGGTAACTCATGGGAAAGCAGTTCGCGACGACGATGGTCGGCCGCCGGATGCGGAGGGTCCTCGTCGTCGCAGCAGCGATCGGCGTGGCGAGCGTCGTCGCTGCCACGACCGCCGTCGCCGACACGCCGAACGTGTCGACGACCGAGGTCTTCGCGTTTACGAATAACTTCCACAAAGTGGATAACCAAGGCGTCATCAAGGTCGCGATGCTGCCCGCCACGCCGACGGTAGGGGTGTGGACGACGGCGCGCGCCACCGCCATCAGGTGCGCCGGATGCCGATCCGTTGCGATCGACGCGCACGTGGTGATCGTCGGTGGGACGCCGCAGTTCGTGCAGGCGAACAACCAAGCAATCGCCCAGAACCAGCATTGCGTGGGCTGCACGTCGGTCGCACTCGCCTACCAGATTGTGGCCACCGCGCCCGGGCCGGTCGCACTGACATCCACCGGGCGGGCCCAGCTGAGCGCGCTCAGCGCATCCCTGTCGGCTCTCGCGTCGCACGGAGCGCCGGCGACCATGGCGAGCAGTGCCGACGGGATCGTCCAGAAGGTAGTGACCACGCTGAACAACAACGTCGTGCCGCTGGCCCAAGCGCCCGCAGCAGCGACGGCTGTGCCCGCGGTGCCGAAGGTGACGGTGCGGGTGTTCCGGCAGTACCACGTCGCCCATTAAGTGCGTGGCGGCGAGCCGCGGTTAACCGGCGGCTCGTCGCCGAGCGGCAAGCCATGCGTCGAAGTCGCGCAGTTGCGTCCCGGTGCAGAGCACCGAGGCCAGCGTCCGCGCCTGTTCCGTGCTGATGTCGCTGCCGACGATCAACACAGCCCGCTCGTCGCGGTACCCACAGGCAATCCCCGGAAAACCAGGGAGTTCGACGATGTCCATCGTTCCCCCCCGAGAAGATGGGCGCCGAGCCGAAACGCACGGGAGCTGAGGCTCGACACATATGCCAGGTGGATGTGGATGTGGATGTGGTCCTCTCCGCGCTCTTCCGACTGCTGGCGGAGCGAACGTCGCGCGTCTGTCGGACGTAGCGACACTGTTGTGGTGCTACCTATGTAGGAGCGCTCCGTCACCAGCCTGATACTGTTCCGTAACAACCAGCGCAGCGTATCCGGTCTCGGCAAGCCAGGGAACCCCGTGTCGGCGGGTCTGTCAGGTCCCTATCAGCGGTGGCGAACGTGGTCAGGCCGCCGCCTTCATGGTGGAGCCGAACGCGTTGACGTACTCCTGTCCAGTGAGCGTCTGCACAGCTGTCCGTATCTGCTCGGTTACCTCGCGTAGCACGCGCGCGCTGCGCTCCTCTTCCGGACGTCCGGAGAAGTCCATCGGCGCGCCGAAGTGCACGCCGACCTTCGCCAGGTGCCAGCTGCGCGTACCAGGCTTTTGCACCCGTTCGGTGCCGACAAGTCCAACGGGGACAACTGGGGCCCCGCTCCGCAACGCGATACGAGCGACGCCGGTGCGGAACTTGTACAGCCGGCCGTCCGGTGAGCGGGTTCCCTCCGGATAGATGCCGAAGGCACGGCCCTGCCCGAGCAGCTGCACGCAGACGTCGACCGCCGCCGCGGCGGCCCGTGTCGCATTCCGGTCCACCGGTACCTGCCCGATGCCGCCGAAGAAGCTCCGCATCGCCGCCCCTTTGACCCCGGTGCCCGTGAAGTACTCGGCCTTGGCCAAGTAGAAGATCTGACGGCGGGCCGCCAAAGGAGTGAAAATCTCGTCCGCGAACGAGACGTGGTTGCCGGCGATAATGACCGGGCCCGTCCGGGGAACATTCTCGAAACCTGTCACATCCGGCTGGTGCAGCACGCGCAACAGCGGTGCGACGGTCAACTCCAGCGTTCGGTAGAGCACCGTGTGAGTATCTAACGATCAGACGTCGACGGGTGCCACGGCCCCGCTGCTCGCCATGTCACCGAAATACGTCATACTGGTGTTGTGAAATTCGACGGCGAGTGCCGTACCCGCGACGCGGTCGCGCGTCAGGTGCTGCGCAGCGGTCCGCAGACGGCCGCCGCGCTCGCTGAGACGCTCGGGGTCTCGCCGGCCGCGATCCGGCGCCACCTCGACGCCCTCGTCGCCGATGGTGTCCTCGTCGAGCGCGATCCCCGCCCGGTAGCGCACCGCGGGCGTGGCCGCCCAGCACGTACCTACGCCCTTACCGACGAAGGGCGTGCCGGGTTCCCGCATGCCTACGACGATCTGGCGAGCACGGCGCTGCGCTATCTGAACGAGACCGGGGGAGCCGACGCCGTCGCGGCGTTCGCCGCGCACCGTGCCGACCGCCTTGCGGAGGCAATCGCGCCACAGGTGTCCGGCCGCACGATCGCCCAGCGCGCGGAACGTCTCGCCGGTGCGCTGACCGCCGAGGGATACGCCGCCTCGACTGTTCCGTCAGGTGTCGGCGTACAGGTTTGCCAGCACCACTGCCCGGTGGCCCACGTCGCCGCCGAGTTCCCCGAGCTGTGCGAGGCCGAGACCCGTGCCTTCGAGCGTGTGCTCGGAACGTACGTCCAGAGACTGGCCACGATCGCCCATGGCGACGGGGTCTGCACCACGC
>JBPYES010000179.1:0-9008 GCA_051984825.1 Jatrophihabitantaceae bacterium | reverse complement strand
GCACGAAGCGTTCGGGCTGGCCCCAGATCGTCTCGAAGATGCCCGGCCACGGGTTGCGGATGCAGATGTTGCCGGCCTTGCCGCTGCCCGCCGGCACCTCGTCGCCGTTCTCGTCGTAGATCACCGGATACACGCCGAGTACTCCTGGCCCGCAGCTGCCGGGTTTCATCGGCTGCAGCGCCGGCAAGGTCGAACCGAGGAATCCGCCGTTCTCGGTCTGCCACCAGGTATCCACGATGACCGCCCGGTCCTTGCCGACGCTGTGGTAGTACCAGCGCCACACGTCCGGCTCGATCGGCTCGCCCACCGTGGTCATGTGTTTGATCTTGGTGTTGTACTTGGCCGGCTCGTCCGGGCCGAGCTTGCGCAGCATCCGGATCGTGGTCGGCGCGGTGTGGAAGATCGTCACGCCGAGCCGTTCTGCGATGCGCCACAGCCGCCCCGCGTCCGGATAAGTCGGTACGCCCTCATACATAACACTGGTGGTGCCCAGTGACAGCGGCCCGTACACGATGTAGGAGTGCCCGGTGATCCACCCGATGTCCGCGGCACACCAGTACGTGTCCTCAGGATGAATGTCCTGGTAGTACTTCGACGTTCCCGTCACATACGCCAGATACCCGCCGGTGCTGTGCACGCAGCCCTTCGGCTTGCCCGTCGTGCCGCTGGTGTACATCAAGAACAGCGGAGCCTCCGCCGGCATCGACACCGGCTCGACGATCTTGTTCCGATACTGCGGCAACACCTCGTCGACGAAGAAGTCGCGGCCCTCGACCATCCGGCTCTGGGACGCGTACTGCCCGGCATGGCGGCGCCACACCAGCACCTTGTCGACCTCGTGGCCCTCCTCCTTGGCCCGCGCCAGGGCCTCGTCGGCCTTGACCTTGTGGTCGATCAGCTCCCCGTTGCGGTAATAGCCATCCATCGTGATGAGGATGTGGCTTTGCGAGTCGGCGATCCGATCGCCGCACGCCGCGCCGCTGAACCCGCCGAACACCTCGGAATGGATCACCCCGAGCCGAGCGCAGGCCAACATGCTCACCGGCAGCTCGGGCACCATCGGCAAGTGGAACGTGACCCGGTCACCGGTCCGCACGCCAGCGAAGTCCCGCAGCAGCGCAGCGAACTCGTTGACGTGTTTGTACATTTGCTGGTAGGTGATCGCCTGCGTGGCCTCGGACTCCGGCTCCGGTACCCAGATCAGCGCGGCCTTGTTCCGGTCCCGGGCCAGGTGGCGGTCCACGCAGTTGTAGGACGCGTTGAGCCGCCCACCCACGAACCACTTCCAAAACGGCGGGTCGCTGGTGTCCAGCGTCGTGTGCCAGTACTGATCCCAATCGAGCAGATCGGCGTACTCTCTGAAGCACTCCGGAAAATTCTCCTCCCGGAAGCGCTCCAAGATCGCCGGGTCCGCGGCGTTTGCCTGCGCGATGAACTTCGCGGGTGGCTGGTAATACTTCTCCTCCCGCCAATGCACAGCAATCTGTGCCTCAGAGACCAGCGGATCTTGGCCCTCGGTCATCACTCGACCTCCTCGCTCGAGCCGTCGCGCAGCAAGCCAGCGCACACCCCGAACTGAAACAACCGTCCACCCACCGCGGCCCGCCGTTCGAAGGCCGCCATATCACCCGCGGCCAACGAGCACCAGCACAACTCATCGACCAACTGCAAAGCACGCATCGCCACCGGACCCAGCGCGCGGGGCGGCAGCCTCTCCGCCTCCCGCCGCAACACCACCACGGCACACGCGTCACTGGGACAAGTCACCAAACGCTCAACCTCAGCCAGTAGCACCGACAATTCACCAGCCAGGTACTGCTGCGTCATGACCATCGCCCACCATGCCGACGCCGGAACGCGCGTTGACCTCAAGGCCAGGGACGAACGCGTCGGTCTCTGCCTGCGAGACGGGCGGCCCACCTCGGCTAGCCCTGACGGTACGTCGATGCTAGGCCGCGACCCGGTCCGACGCCACGCCGCGAGCCGGACACCGATCCAGCGCCGACAACGCGGTGATCGAGACCTTGGATTCGACCTGGGAGCCCGGCGGCAGTCCATATGAGCGGTTCGCCACCAAAGACCGCCGCCTGCGCTCAGGTCGCGGCCTGAGCGGCGAAGACATCCGCGACCGCAAGCACTCCGTATGCGGCACGCGCAGCCCCACCGACTACGACCTCGTCCGGCACTGATGCGTTGGGCGAAGGCTCGACGTTGAGCACTCTCTCACGGTGATTGTGTCGAGTCTGACGAGGTCCTCTACGCCCGCTGGGTACAGGTTCCCGCGTGAGGTGATCGCCGGCGCCCGCGACGTCAGCAGACGGGCACGCGAACTCGACCGGCGCCGGCGACGAAACCCTGGGCTGCTATCGAAAGGGGCGCTCGTGTTCACCGGCATCGCCCATCTCCGCAACTGGCGCCAGCAGCGTGGCTACGACCGCTCCCGTTGCCTGCACACCAATCGCGCTGATGAGCGGAGCGCATTCTTTCGAGACCGCACGCCGAGAAGAGGCTGGCACAGTTCTGAAGGCCCCTGGAGATGCAGGCCATCCGATGCACGGGCGCTCGAGTAAGCCAGCGCCAAGCGGCGTCGCTCGTGAACTCGGCACGCGCGGCTTGATCGGTCGGCGTGCAGGCTCCGGGGCCACCCGCGCGCAAGTCATCCGGGGGCTCGGCTGGCGATGGCGGGCGCCGACTGGGCGCCGCCGTTGACAAGGTGCCCGAGGCGGACTATCGGCCGACACGAAGTCGAGCCTGGCCACCACGACGCCGCCGCCGGCCAACTTCCCACGGCGTCCGCCGAGCACAAACCGAGCCCGACACCAGCGAGGCTCCCCGGGCGTAGCCCTGAACGCCGCTAAGGTCGGGCTGAAGTTCGATCACGAGCCCAAGGAGATCGACGTGGAGCCCCGGATTCTCGGGACTCGACTACGGATAACACGGGCCTACCGGAGCTACGGCGCTCGTGTAGGCATTCGGTAGTGGCGGTCGGCTCAAGCTGCTGAGTGAGCGCACGGCGGCTGGTGGCGGGCGGCTGCTAGGGCACCGGGGTAGGCAACGGCTCCACGGAGATCGTTTGTGACGCGGCGACGCGCACCTGATGATGCCTGTTGTGGGTGCTTCGAGTAGGCGTGCCAGTGCTGGATCGCCCCGCGCTGGCATCTACCTGCGGGTCTCGACCGAGGGTCAGGTCGATGGGACCTCGATCGACACCCAACGCGACCAATGCCGCGACCTGGTTCGGCGGCACGGTTTCGCGCTGGCCGGCGAGTACGTCGACGCCAGAGTCTCCGGGGCAGCATCGTCGCGGCCGGCATTGGACGAACTGGTCGCCGCCGCCAGCGCCGGCGAGATCGACGTCATCCTGGTCGCCAAGCTCGGCGTCGATGCGGTTGCGATTCAGTGCGCTTGGTGTGCGGAGCCGGTCATTAGCTCAGTGTGCGTTGGGCCGAGCACACAGACCACAACATGATCGCCGGTGGCCCATGTGTACTGGTCCGGCACGAGCAGCCAATCGTAGAAATCGGCAGCGTGCCCGGAGCCAACATAGCCGGCGAGGCGGGCGTCGCACTGGGCCCCGACACTCTGAAAGCCAGGAAAGGGGCCGACCGGCAGCGTGTACCGGTCGCCGGGTCCAGCCGCCGCCCGGTTCTTCGTGATCACGCTCCTCGTGGCGGTGGTCGTCGTGTGCTCGCAACTTGTGGGGCACGAGGCTGAGGCTACGGCTTTGCGAACAAATGATCTAATGCGAACGGCTCGCAATAACCGCGCCAGAGGCGCACCGGCATCCACCGGCGATAGCGACGACCCAGCCTGCACGCGAGACGTACGTCGGCGACCATTGGTCGACGGCGACCCCGGTTAAGCAGCTGCTAACCGTTCAGTTGGATGATCTGCTTCCCCAAGTTCGCAGCCTTTGTCATGTCCTTCCAGAACTTCACGCGCTCCGCCGCGTCGTCTGCTAGGACCTGGTGGCCGTTCTGCAAATGATCCCACTTCGCAGCGGTGGCCTCGTAATCCGCGATCTTTGTTCTCACATTCTGTGGCAACTGCAATATATCTCTCAGCTTGTAGGCGTCGTGAAAGCCCTGACCGATGTCGTTGCGTATGCCCTGTGAATACAGGTCGAATAATTTGGTGGCGTTGTTCGGATCTCGCTTGGCGGCGTTCCAGCGATCTTCGAACCTCTTGAAGTTGGCCTTCGACATCGCGATCGGGTTGAGCTTCGCCCTGGCCAGATTCCTGACTAATCCCACGCCCGCTTTGTAAAGTTCGACTGCCTTGAGTGCCCCATCACGATTTGTGAAGTCCGCCGCCTGGCGCGCCTTGGCCGCCTTCAACCATTCGTCGAGCAGCGCGTCAGCCTGGTCAGCCCAATCGAGGCCCGCCCTCGCGTTCGTGATGGTCACATTTCCTAAACCGAGGCTCTCGAACTTCTTCTGAAGTTTCTCCATCTTCTCGCCGAAACTACCTGATTTGATGATCTTATCAGGAATGCCGTACTTCTTCTTCTCGAGAACCCATTCCTTACGCGTCTTCAACGGGTTGAACGGCATCGCGGACTCCCCCTCTATGCGCCGGCATTTCGACTGTCGGCAATGATTGCTGTGGTCGTCGGCCATGCCATCCTTTCGCCGTCCGTGTCGGTCGTCAACCCATTGCCGCACGAATTACGCACGTGGGGCGTTTGGCGGGCCTCTATCCCCTATCTCCCGTCCCGGCTGATGGGTTAAGTGATAGTGGTCAATGGACTTGATCAGGTACTGGCGGATGGCTGTGGCGCTCGTGTGCCAGCGCCGCCGCCGGCGGCCGAGTCCCCGGTCGCGGACATCAGCACCTATGCGGGTGGATGGTCCGTGGGGCGTGTCAGAACGTCTGTGTAAGTGACGTGGCCCGAGGCTGAGTCCTGATGGAGGACTCGGAAGGGACCATGCGATGTCTGACACTGAGGTGGTGCCTCGCAGGCCGGACCGGGCCCGCGGTGATCCGCCGCTGGTCGGTGGGCAGCTCGCTGATGAGCTGTTGGCGCCTGGGTGATGAGGTAGCGCCTTCCGGGCCTCCCGTCGTCGGCAGGCGTAAGGCGCTGCTGGATTGCGGGGAGGATCAGGCGCAGACTGGCTGCGGACCTCGGCCGACTGTCGGGGCCGGGCGAGCGTCCACCCTCTCGGGGCGTGGCCATGCGCGTGGATCGCAACACGGTTGACCTAGGCGAGTATCCGGATCGTGCTGTCATCTATCTGGGTATGCGGGTCGCGCCGGCTGCGCGGAATACTGCGGCTGCTCGGATTCGGCCCGCAGATGCCCAAGTTCTGGCAGGCGTCGCCCGATGGGCTGCTCCCGCACCAGGACCTGGCCCGGTTGGCGCCCATGGTGCCTGGGCGGAGTGCGATGGCCTCGGCCAGGCACCGAGCTGGCGTCACGGGCGAAATGACCGCTCCCGGTGATCTGCGAGGCGGCCTAGTGCGGTCCGCACCAGCCCGGAGAGACCCCTATCGACCAGTAGTCGCATGAGCCTCGGACAGTCACCAGGAGGGGCAATGACCAGTGAACCAGCTTCGGCAGCGGATCAGGTCCTCACCCGGACAACGGCTCGAAACATCTGTGTTGCCATGTTCGACGCCATCGCGCACGGCGAGCTGAGCGACTTCGAGGCCCTTGTGCACCCAGACGCCGTGAACCGTGAGGCCAGCACGCAACCCCCGGAGAACCGCGTTCGTGGACCGAAGGGCTTCTACGGCACGGCGCTGTGGCTCCGATCCGCCCTTGACGATATGATTTGGGACATCAACGAGGTAGCTCTAGACGCAGACCTCATCGCCGTTCACACCACCGCCCGCGGACGCCAGGTCGGGACCTTCACCTTCTACAACGAAGACGGAGACATCGAGCAGGCGTTTCCGCCGACCGGCAAAACCTGCAGCATCACCCAAACCCACTGGCTGCGCATCGCCGATGGCAAGCTCATCGAGCATTGGGCGAATCGCGACGACATCGGCTCAGCCCGCCAACTGGGCTGGATCCCACCCTCGCCGCTATACCTCATACGCATGGCCCGAGCCAAGCGCAAGGCCCGCCGACACCGCCCGAAGACCACCTAACGAGATCCTCGGTCCGGGCACTGCTCCCACTCGCACAACGCAGCCGTGCACCGTCTCGCACGGCGAGCACCCACTGGCGGTCCTGCGCACACTGCCCCGGCGTGGATTCGTAGAGTCTGTCCAGCAGGGCGTCCGGCAGATTGATGCGGCTTATCCACACAGCGCGCCGAGGGAGCAGTGCCCGCAACAGGATCCTCAACCGGCTGCGCTGGGCTCAGGTGTGGACCGTGAGCCCGTCGGTGGCGGTGTCGTAGCCGATGTCGTTGAGCCGGTCGAGCACGGTAGGTCCGAGGTGGGTCAGGATCAGCCGGCCGGTGTCCAGCTGCCGGCCATGTGCGCGCACATCGGCGAGATCGAGGTGGTAGCGCACCGGCCTACCGAAGGTGTACGCCTCGCAGGCGAACACGTCGCTGCCCTCAGCTGCCTCGAACAGGGTCTGCGTCCACGCGGTGTCGCCGGAATAGCCGAACACGGCCTCGCCGAGGCGGGCCTGCAACGCCAGGGCGGGCGCTGCGCTGGCGTGGTCGACCTGCCAGCTGCGCACCGCGAGCGGCCCGATCTCGACCCTGCCACCGACGCCGTCGAGTTCGACGACTCGCAGCGGGTATCGGCGCTGGACCGTCGTGGAGCCGGGATAAAACGTCTCCATGGCCACGTGCAGCCGCTCCGTGGTGCCGGATGGCCCGAGCACCGTCAGCGGCCGGGTGCGTCGGCTGAACTGGCCGTCCAGGATGAGGAACGGCAGCCCACCGAAGTGGTCGCCGTGCAGATGGCTTACCGCAACGACGTCTACCTGCCCCGGGTCGAGGTGCTGAGACTTCATCGCCGTCAGGCTGGTGGCCCCGCAGTCGACCAGCACGGTGTACCCGTCGCCGTGTAGCCGGATGCAGGCTTGGAACCGTCCGCCGCTGCCAAACGCATCGCCGCTGCCAACAAACCTGATCTCCACGAGGACACTTTCGCAGCCGGCCGGCGCCGGGTGCGAGCCATGCCCTGACAAGCTTGCCTGCCCGCGAGCCGGCGGCTGCCCGGAACATCACCAGATTCGCAGCCTGGCCGCCACCTCTGGCTGTAGCGTCACCCGGACCGCTCACCCGTTGCGGCTGAGGGGGCCCACCGAGTTGAGCCCGCCATCATGGGGGCCGACTACGGACAACACAGGCCTGCAGGGACTACGGCGCTCGTGTGCTTTCGCGGTAGTGGCGGTCGGCTACAACTGGCGGGAGACGCCTCGCGCGCCCACGCGTCGTGAGCGGCGCCCATGCGCAGCGCGTCGACCTGGTACAGGGCGCGAACAATCACGTTGTGCGTCGCGCTCCCAGATCGGTTGTTATGTAGCGCTGAATGGTGCTGCCTAGGGCAGGTATCAGGTTGTCGGGGGTCACCGTCGCGATCTCGGGTAGCGCCAGCACGTATCGGCAGTAGGCGAGCCCGAGCATCTGTGTGGCGATGAGCGCTGCACGACGACGTGCGTGGTCGATTCCTGCCGCTTTGAGCGTCGCTGTTATCTGTCGATCGACCAGGTCTCGCAGCCGGTCCGCGGCGTGTTCGTTGGTGGCTGCGGAACGTACCAGCAGTCCGAGCGTGCCCTGGGCAGAGTTGCCCTCCCAGCGCTCGAAGAAGTGGGTTGCGATCCGCCAGCCCCAGTGCCGCTTGGCGATGGCGGTCAGATCCGGAAGGTTCAAGTCGATGTCGGCAGCGGCGGCGAACAACCCGTCTTTGTTGCCGTAGTAGCGCATCACCATCGACGGGTCGATGTTCGCGTCTGCGGCGACGGCGCGGATCGTCGTCATCTCGTAGCCCTCGCGGGCGAACCGGGCGCGGGCAGCGTCGAGGATTCGGGCGCGCGTCGGATCGGATCGGCGAGGTGCCGTTGACGGGCGAGCAGGCATGTGGCCACGCTAGCGCCGTCCACGGGTGTTGGCAAACGACAGTTGGCCGGTGCCCGCAGCCCTGGCCAAGTGACTGCCACCATACGTTGGCCTACGTGTGTTGACACAACGCTAATCGTGAGGTCTACTGGCGGTTGCCAACGCTCGTTGACTATACGGAGAGGGACGACGGACGTGGAGAATCCAGCGACACACACTGCGCAGGGATCATCCTGGAGCCAACCTGCGGGCCGGGCGACGACGTTCGCGGCGATGCGCCGCATGGTGGTACTAGGCATGGCTGCCGGGGTGTTCAGTGCCCTGTTGGTGCTGTCGTTCGGATACGCTCAGCACTCGCCGCGCCCGCATGGCGTTCGTATCGACGTCGTGGCGTCGGCCGGCGCAGTAGAGCAGGTGCGCCGCCAGCTGGCTGCAGCGGTACCTGGTGGCTTCGATGTCCGCCAGGTCTCCACGGAGGCGCTCGCGCGGCAGCATCTGCAGCACATGACTACGAGTGGCGCGCTGGCGAACACCGCGGGCGGTGCCGTGTGGGTGCTCACCGCGAGCGCCGAAGGCCTGCCGCTTCAGCAGGCGGTCGACCAGGCGCTTAGCGGCGTCGCCAGGGCGCAGGGTCGAAAGGTGCAACTCGTCGACGTGGTTGCCCTTCCCGCCCGGGATCGGGCCGGGCTGTCCGCATTCGCTCTCGAGCTGGGACTTCTGGTCCCCGCCGTCATCGGAGCTATCGGATTGTTCCTCCTGGGTCGCCGGGCGCGGGTCTGGATTCGCGTGCTCGGCGCTGTCGTCTACGCCGTTGTTGCGGCTGCCCTGGCTGTCGTGATGCTCGACGCAGTGCTCGGTGCCCTCACCGGCTCGCCTTGGGTGCTGTTCGGCGACGCCGTCATAATCGCCGCAGCGTTCGTCCTGTCCGTCGCGGCGCTGCACTGCCTGCTCGGCCTGCAGGGCACGGCCATCGCAGCAGGCGCGCTGATCGTCGTGGGTAACGCCGTCAACGGCGCCGCCGTGCCAACGAACATGCTGCCCG
>JBPYES010000178.1:0-21332 GCA_051984825.1 Jatrophihabitantaceae bacterium | reverse complement strand
GGCTACCCGGTCCGGCGCAGTTCCGCAGCTGTGCTCTCGACGCCGGCGAGGCGGCGTTCGGTGGTGGGCTCGGCCTGGTGCCCGACATCGTCGAGCGCCATCCCAGCAGCGCGCCGCCGACCGTCACATGGCAGGCGTACCCGATCGACGAACCACCCCCGGATCCGCTGTCTGTGCCGGACGCGCAGCACGAGCTCACCGAGGCGGTCCGCGAGGCCGCAAGCGCCCTGGCCGCGGCGGACGTGGCGAGCTGGATCGACGACGTCCGCGAGGCCCTGGCCGATGCGCGGCGAGCCGGTGAGCGGCTCAACCTTCCGCCGCGCTTTCCCGCACCCGCTGTACGACTCGTCGCCCAGGCAGAGCGCCTGCAGGCCGTGCTGGACATCGCTGCACTCGACCCTACCGGCGGGGCCGTCGACCGCACCGGCATCGCCGCCCGTACCGACGCGCTGCGCACGCTTGCAACGGCAGTGCGCCGCGCCCGGATGGCCGGCTACAACGGAGCATCGGTCTAGCGCGCGCCTTGCCGAGTTGTCCGTGCGTCGCGGTGCCATGACGACACGACACACGGACAACGTGACGGCTAGCGCACCAGACAACACCCGTCCGGGCAGTCCAGGCCGCATATGCCGAGCGTCCCGAGCACGGCACGTGGAGCGCCGTCGGTCTCCTCCAGCACCAGTTCGCGGATCATCGCCACGAACGCCGGATGCGTGCCGGCCGTCGCCGCCCTGGCGAAGTCCATGCCGAGCTCGGCGGCGGTCTGCCGGGCCTCGTTGTCCAGGTCCCACACGACTTCCATGTGGTCGGACACGAATCCGGTCGGGCACACCACCACGGCGGGAGTGCCGCTTGCCGCGAGGGCGCGCAGGTGGTCGTTGATGTCGGGCTCCAGCCATGGCACCTGGGGCGGACCGGAACGCGACTGCCAGACCAGGTCGAATGCTGCGCCCGGACCGCGCACCGCCTCGGCGACCAGCCGCGCGGTTTCTCGTTGCTGGCGGATATACAGCCCGCCTGTGGGCCCTGCGGCCTCGTTCATACGCACCGGTATGGAATGCGCCGTAAACATCAGCCGCGCGTCGGGGCGATCGGCGAGCGCCGCCCGGAGACCGTCCGCATTCGCCTCGATGAAACCGGGGTGATCGAAGTAGTGCCGTAGCTTGACCAGTTCCGGCGCGCCCTCGACTTCCGCTTGTGCGGTGGCCATGTTCTCCCGATACTGCCGGCAACTGCTGTACGACGACGTGGCGCTCGTCGTGAACACCAGTGCCCGGCGCACGCCGTCGTCGCGCATCCGCCGCACCGTGTCGGCGAGGAACGGATGCCAGTTACGGTTGCCCCAGTACAGCGGCAGGGCTATGCCATGCTCGGTGAAGTCCTTCTCGGCGGCGGCGAGTAGCGCCCGGTTCTGCGCGTTGATCGGCGAGACGCCGCCGAAGTGCTGATAGTGCTCGGCGACCACGGCCAGCCGCGAATCCGGCACGCCTCGCCCCGCCGTCACGGTGCGCAGGAACGGCATCACGTCGTCGGGGCCCTCGGGGCCGCCGAACGACAGCAGCAGGACAGCGTCGAACGGCACTAGACACCCATCGCGTGAAATCCACCGTCGACATGGATGATCTCGCCGGTCGTCACGGGCATCCAGTCCGACAGGAGCACCGCCGCGGCGCGGGCGACCGGCTCGGCGTCGGAGTTGTCCCAGCCCAGCGGGGCCCGGCCGTCCCACGCGTCCTCGAACCTCGCGAAGCCGGGGATGCTCTTGGCCGCCATCGTGCGGATCGGCCCGGCGGCGATCAGGTTGACCCGGATGTGCCGCGGGCCGAGCTCGCGCGCCAGGTACCGCGACGTCGACTCAAGCCCGGCCTTGGCGACGCCCATCCAGTCATAGGCGGGCCACGCGACGGACGCATCGAACGTCAACCCGACGATCGAGCCTCCGCCCGGGCCGAACAGCGGAAGGGCCGCCACGGCAAGGGCTTTCAGCGAATACGTCGACACCTGGACGGCCGTCGCGACGTCAGACCACGGCGTGTCGAGGAAATCGCCTCCGAGGCAGGACGCCGGCGCGAACGCAATCGAGTGCAGCACTCCGTCGAGGCCGTCGACATGCTCACGCACCCGATCAGCAAGCGAGGCGAGATGCTCGTCGGAGCTGACGTCAAGCTCGATCACGGGCGCCGGCTGGGGCAGCTTCTTCGCGACTCGCTCGACCAGTGACATCCGCCCGAACCCGGTGAGCACGACCTGCGCACCCTGCTCCTGCGCCACCCGGGCCACCGCGAACGCGATCGACTGGTCGGTGATCACGCCTGTCACCAGCAGCCGCTTACCTTCCAGCAAGCCCACTGCAACACCCCCTCTTCGCGCAAGCGCTCATCGGCCACTCGCTCCGCTCCTCGCTCGCTCCGCTCGCTGCGATGCTCACTCGCTCAGATCCCCATCCCTAGGCCACCGTCCACCGGCAGCACCGCTCCGTTGATGTACGCCGCCGCCTCGGAGGCCAGGAACACCGCGGTGCCGGCGACCTCGTCCGCCGTGCCGTACCGGCCGAGCGGGACGCTGGCCAGGATCTCCGCTTTGCGCGCATCGGAGAGTGCCGCCGTCATGTCGGTGTCGATGAATCCAGGGGCGATGACGTTGGCCGTGATGCTGCGACTGCCCAACTCGCGGGCGATCGCCCGGGCCAGCCCCAGCATTCCGGCCTTGCTGGCCCCGTAGTTTGCCTGGCCGGGCGATCCGGCGAATGCCACCACCGACGATACGAAGATCATCCGACCGCGCCGGGCGCGCAGCATGCCGGGCGCAGCTCGCTTCGCGACCCGGTAGGCGCCGGTGAGGTTGGCGTCGAGCACGCGGGTGAACGATTCCTCGGACATGCGCAGGAGCAGCGTGTCGTCGGTGATGCCGGCGTTCGCGACGAGCACTTCCACCGGGCCGTGCTCGGCCTCGGCTGCCGTGAATGCCGCGTCGACGGCGGCGGTGTCGGTGACATCGCATGCCACGCCGAAGAGCCCTTCCGGGGCGCCCGACCCGCGATGCGTGACCGCGACCTTGTCGCCCGCGGCGGCGAAGGCACGCGCAATCGCAAGCCCGATACCGCGGTTGCCTCCCGTGACAAGTACTGAACGGCTCATTGCTCTCCTGCTCTTCGCGCGAGCGCTCAACGGCAGGCACGCTAGTGCATCAGGCGAGCCGTCCTGACCAGAGCAGGGAGGCTGCCGCAGCTGCCACCATAAACAGCAGCCCGATCACGAGGAACCGCCAGGCCACGACCTTGTGCGCCGTCGTGTAGCCGATCTGCGATCCGATGTTGGAGTACACCGACTTGAGTTCCTCGCCGGACGCCGCGGTATGGAAGGTGCCGCCTGTCGCGTCGGCAATCGCGTGCAGCGTCGTCTTGTCGGCCGGCACCGGCTGCGGGCCATACCCGGGCAGGTCAACCGTTCCCTGGTCGGTGCCGAACGCGATCGTCGAGACCGGCACGCCGGCCTGTTTGGCTGCGGACGCTGCCGACAGTGGCGAGCGGCCTTTGTTGGACGCGCCGTCACTGAGCAGCACGATCCGCGCCGGTGGTGGCTTGTCGTCCTTGGCGGTCGTCTGGGCGCTGAACGTCTTGATCGCGTCGAGGCATGTGAAGATCGCCTCACCGATCGCGGTGGAGTCTTGCGGCGCCAACCCCGCGATACCGCGCTTGACGGCGTCACGGTCGATGGTCGGGGGCACCACCACCGATGCGTTGCCGCCGAACTTCACCAGTCCCACGTTGATGCGCGGCGGCAGCATGTCGACGAACGACTTGGCACCGGCCCGCGCCGCATCCATGCGACTGGGCAGCACGTCTGTAGCTTTCATCGACAGCGACACGTCTATCGCGATCATGACTGTCGCGCGGTCACGGGGCACCTTCACCGCAGCGGTCGGCTGCGCCGCGCCGATCGTCAGCACGGTCAGCCCGATCATCATCAGCGCGAACGTCAAATGCCGCCGCCAGCCTGGACGGCGCGGGGCGACCGACGCCAGCAACTCGACGTTGCTGAAGCGGGCAACGTACTTCTTGCGGCGCAACTGGAGCATCGCGTATACGCCGGTCACCGCCGCGATGACGATCAGCAGCAGCAGCCACACGGGCGCGAGGAAATGCATCAGCGCACCACTCCGGACGCCGCCGCCCCGGCGAGCGTCTTACGGCGCGCGATCACGAATTTGACGATGTCGGTGAGCCAGTCGCGATCGGTGCGCAACTGCAGGTGTGCTGCTCCGGCATGGCGCAGCATCGTGGCGATCTGGGCGCGCTGCTTCGAGGCGGCCTCCGCGTAGCGTCGGCGCAACTCGGCGCTGGACGTCTGCACCTCGAGCTGGTCACCGCTTTCCGGGTCGACGAAGGTCATCAACCCGGCGGCGGGCAGTTCGAGCTCGCGGGGGTCGACCACCTCGATCGCCAGCAACTGGTGCCTCTCGGACAGGCCGCGCAGTGGCCGCTCCCAGTCGGCATCGCCGAGGAAGTCGGACACGATGGCGACCAGCCCGCGTCGGCGCGGCGGCCGGCGCAGCTGTTCGAGCATGGCGGCGAGATCGCCGCGTTGACCCTCGGCGGCCCGTGGCACGGCCGCGATCGTGTCCATCAGGTATCGGGCATGAACGGTGCCGCCACGTGCCGGGAGGCGCAGCGTCTCCGCACCGGTGCTGACGATGGCACCCACCCGGTTGCCACCGCGCACGGTCAGGTACAGAACGGCCGTCAACGCGGCGAGTGCCAGCTCACGCTTCTCTGTGCGCGCCGTGCCGAAATCGAGGCTGGGTGACAGGTCGACGACCGCCCACGTCTCGAGCTCGCGGTCTGCGATCGTCTGCCGGACGTGCGGCACCATCGTCCTGGCGGTGACCGGCCAGTCCATGCGGCGCACGTCGTCGCCCGGGAAGTACTGGCGCGACTCCCCCGCCTCGCTGCCCGGCCCGGGCACCAGGCCTACGTAGTTGCCCTGGAGCAACCCGTCCAGCTTGTTGCGGACGGTCAGCTCGAGCCGGCGCAGCAGCGGCTCAGCGGCAGCCTTGTCCAGCGTCGGCAGTTCTTCCGGCTTATCGCTCACGCGGTGCGTTCCCAGCCGGTGCTGCCACCGTGCTGCTGCGACGAGGTCTGCCCGTACACCAGCTGCTGGGACGCCCCGCTCGCGCGCTGCCGTGGCGCCACCTGCGGCAGCGGCACGGTCTGCAGCACCCGGCGCACTGCGTTCGTCGAGGTGATGCCGTCGGCAATGGCGTCGTACGACATCACGATCCGGTGCGGCAGCACGTCGGTGGCCACGTCGAGGACGTCCTGCGGCAGCACGTAGTCGCGGCCGCGCAGCAGCGCGAGTCCACGTCCGGCAGCGATCAGCCCGAGGCTGGCGCGCGGGCTCGCACCGTAGGACACCCACTGCGCGACGTCGCTCATGCCGTGCTGGCCCGGGTTGCGGGTCGCCACGACGAGGCGCACCACATAGTCGACGATCGCGTGGTGGACGAACACCCGGCTGGCGCTGGCCTGCAAGCGGGCCAGCTCGTCGGTGGTCAGCACCGGATTGGCCACCGGCGGCTCGACGCCCATCCGGTAGACGATCTCGCGTTCTTCGGCGGCCGACGGGTAGTCCACGTTGATCTTCATGAGGAACCGGTCGCGCTGTGCCTCGGGCAGCGGGTAAACGCCTTCGCTCTCGATCGGGTTCTGCGTGGCGAGCACGAGAAACGGCGCGGGTACCGGGTACTTATGCCCGCCGAGGGAAACCGTGCGCTCTGCCATGACCTCGAGCAGCGCGGACTGCACCTTCGCAGGCGCACGGTTAATCTCATCGGCCAGCACGAAGTTGGCGAAGATCGGCCCGAGCTCGGTGTCGAACTGCTCTGTGCCGGGACGGTAGATGCGGGTGCCGACGATGTCCGACGGCACCAGGTCCGGCGTGAACTGCAGCCGCGCGAACGTGCCACTTACGGTGCGCGCCAGGGTTTCGACGGCGAGCGTCTTCGCCACACCGGGCACGCCCTCGAGCAGGCAATGCCCGCGGGCCAGTAGGCCGACCATCATCCGTTCGACGAGCCGTTCCTGGCCGACGATGACTCGCTTGACCTCGAACATGACGCGCTCGAGGGCGCTGGCGTCGGCGGCAGGGGTGCGGACGGGCTGCTCGGTCACGGGAACTCCGGGGTGCTCGGGCGCAAGGCGTACCGCCTCACGGTACGGGACGTAGCTGTACCGTGCCGCAGATGCTCCCTCTCGACGGCAGCGCCGATGAGACGCCCCGCTGCTCGGCGAAGGGCTGCCGGCGTGACGCGACGGAGGATCTGCGCTGGCGCAACCCGCGTCTGCACGACGCGAGCCGGGTCAAGCACTGGCTCGCTTGTCCGGAGCACGCCGACCAGCTGGCCGACTTCCTTGCCCGGCGCGGCTTCCTGCTGAGCCGCGAGCCGCGATAGCCGCCTGCCGCGCTGCGCAATCGCCGGTGCTGGCAGATCAGAGCAGCCCACGGCGCACGGCGCCCTACCGCATGTTCTCCGAGCACAGTACGCGGAGAACATGATCGCCTTGCGGCCACGTGTAACAGTCGTTTACCGCAAACATCGCTAACATGTCCGGAAGTGGCCAGCCGTATCGTCGCGCAATGCGAGTCACAACACTCGGCGGATGCGGTGCATGGCCGGCGGCGAGGCAGGCATGCAGCGGCTACTTGCTCGAGGCGGACGGCTTCGTGCTCCTGATCGACCCCGGCTATGCGACCCTGCCGCGGCTGCTCGAGCACGTCGAGGCAACCGAGGTCGACGCCGTGCTGGTCAGCCACGAGCATCCCGACCATTGCGCCGACCTGAACCCGCTGCTGCGGGCCCGCGCCCTGCGTGACGAGCCGGCGCCGCCGCTGCCGCTGCCGCTATACGCGCTGCCCGGCGCGCTGGACGCCATCCTGGCCCTCGACCACGACATGCTCGCCGAACGGCGCCACACGTACGACGTGCACACCTTCGCCGAAGGCGCTGGATTGCGCGTCGGTCCGTTCACGATCGGCGTGCGGCTGCTCCCGCACTTCGTGCCGAATGCGGGGTTCCGTATCGCGGCACCGGGCGGCGTGTTCGCGTACACCGGTGACTGCGGCCCGGACGCCGGGGTCGTCCAGCTTGCCCGGGACGCCGATCTGCTATTCGCCGAGGCGACTTACGTCGACGACGCCGGCGAATCCGCCGGCATGCTGTCCAGTGCCCGGGACGCTGCTCGTCAGGCGACGGAGGCCGACGTGGCCCGGCTGGTGCTGACGCACCTCTGGCCGGGCACCGACCCGGACGATGCGACGCGTGCCGCCCGGGATCACTACGCGGGGCCGATCGATGTCGCCCGATCGGGCCTAGTGATCGAGCTCTAGCCGCCGATCGACGACATCGGCCGGTTCGGCTGGACGAAGTCGCTGGCGTCGATTCCGTGCCCGGCCTGTTTGCCCGCCACGGCAACCCGAATCAGCTCCGCCAGCTCGCGATCGTCGGCGCCGTCACGCAGCGGACCACGCAGGTCGGTCTCGGTGCGGGCGAACAGGCACGTGCGAAGCTGGCCGTCGGCGGTGAGGCGCAGCCGGTCGCAGTCCCGGCAGAACGGCCGTGTCACCGATGCGATCACGCCGAGCCGTCCGGGATGAACTGCCCACTCGGCAGCGCCCGGGCCGTCGAGCACCTCGAACTCCTCGGCCGGCGCCGAACCGTCGGCGCCATGGCCGATCGGGCGCAGCAGGTAGTCGCTCAGCAGCGCCAGCATCTCGTCAGCGGTGACCATGGCGTCGCGCGTCCACGCGTGCTGGGCGTCGAGTGGCATGTGCTCGATGAACCGCATCTCATAGCCATGGCGCAGCGCCCAGCCGAGCAGGGCGGGCGCCTCCGTGGCGTTGCTGCCGCGCATGAGCACCGCGTTGATCTTGACCGGATGCAGCCCCGCGGCCGCTGCAGCGGCCACGCCGGCGAGCACGTCGGGCAACCGATCGCGCCGGGTCAGCTCGCGGAACCGTTCCGGGTCGAGCGTGTCGACGGAGACGTTCACCCGGTCCAGCCCTGCCTGCACCAGTTCGCCGGCCACACGCACCAGCCCGATGCCGTTGGTCGTCAGTGACAGCCCCGGACGCGGTCGAAGCGCCGCCAGCCGGGCGATGACCGCCGGCACGGTGGGATGCAGCAGCGGCTCGCCGCCGGTGAGCCGGATGTTCGTCACGCCGAGCGACACGAAGACTCCGGCGAGACGCACGATTTCGTCGTCGATCAGCAGCTCTGCCTTCCGCAGCCACGGCAAGCCCTCGGCCGGCATGCAGTAGGTGCACCGCAGGGAGCACTTGTCGGTCAGCGAGATGCGGAGATCAGCGGCGACGCGGCCGAATGCGTCGACCAGCCCAGCGTGCTGCATGTCGGTGACCGGCGGCATCCCCCCACACTAGGCGCTATGTGAGCGGTCGCGTTGCCCCGAAGAGGCCTGGACCGACGTCCCCCAGCGCTGTGACCCGGACAATGTCGCCACTGTGCGGTGCCTGGATGACGTTGCCGTTGCCGATATAGATCGCGACGTGGTGGATGCCGGCCTGGGTGCCGTCATAACTCCAGAACACCAGGTCGCCGGGCAGCAAGTTTGACGTGCTGGGGTGCAGCGAGCCGGCCTGCCAGTATTGCGTGGCCGCGTAGTGGTCCATCTGCAGGTACGGCGCCCAGGCGTACATCGACAAGCCCGAACAGTCGAAACCGTAGACGTGGCAGTCGTTCCAGGCGTCCCCCGCGACGCAGACGCCATAGCTCGGCCCGCTGTATCCGCCGGCCGCGTACGCGTACGCGATGCCGAGGAAGCGCATAGCGCGGTTGACCGCGGTCTGCCCTGCCGCAGCACTCCAACTGCCACCGGCCGGTGCCGGAGCTGGCCCGGCGGCGGAGCTCCAGCTGCCGCTCGCAGCCGCGGCGGCGGCGGCAGCAGCAGCTGCAGCCCGGGCACGCGCCTCCGCGGCCGCGCGCGCCGCAGCGATACGCGCCTGCTCCTGCTGCCACGCGATGTAGCGGGCGCGCTGATTGTTCAGGGTCGCGAGCTCCAGACGCGCGGTGTTCAGCGCGGACTGCGTAGCGGTCAGCTTGGCGCTCATTTGCCGTTGCGCCGCCTGGGCAGCGCTCAGTGCGTCCTGTGCCGCCTGCCTAGCCTTCGCCGCCGCCTCCGTGGCAGCTGCCTGTCGCTGCTCGGCACCACGAGCCGCCGCATCCGCGTTCGACTGCTCGATCTTGGCCTGGCTGAGGCCGCCGATGATGTCGAGTCGGTGGTCGGCCGAATAGCTCAAGTAGTCGTTGCGGACGAGGAGCGCGTTCGGGTCGGTGGCGGTGAGCAGGCCTGCGGTGGCGCCGTTGATCGGGCTATCCATGTAGGTCGCGCGGACGAGCTCGCTGAATTGCTGGTTTGCCTTGTCGACCTGTAACTGCGCCGCACTCAACCGGTCGCGCGCCGCGCTTGCCGCGGCTTTGGCATTGGCGAGCTTCTGCAGCGCATCAGCGAGTTTCTGCTCGGCCAGCTCGGCTTTGGCTTGCAGGTCCTGTACCTGGTGCTGCAGGTCGGCGAGCTCTGCGGAGAGCTTGCCGACCTGATCGGCGAGCGCGGCCTTCTTGGCCTTGGCGTTGTTGATTTGCCCGTTGGTCGGGTTGGGCGGTGGATCGCCCTGGGCGAACGGGCCCGGCGCGACGATCAGCAGTGACGCGGCGATGGCGAGGACGGCAAGCAGCGCAGCGATGCGCCGAGTCGAACTCGGCCGGCGGCTGGCATCCACGGCTAGAGCTCCCTCGTGGAGCGGGTCCTGACAGCACACCTAGACTGCCACTAGAGTCGCATCAGCGCCAGCAGCCCCACTAGAAACTTTGGCACCAGGAGCTAGCTAATCGGGGCTAACCCGGCGAAGCGGACGGCCACCGGGACCCTTGCCGCGGCATTTCAGAGTGCCGGCAGAGTCAGCAACTGCGGCAATGCCTCGCCGATCGGCTCGCGGACCACGGCGGCGGCGAGCTCGTCGTACGGCGTCGGCGACGCGTTGACGATCACTACGGGCACCCCCTGTGCAGCAGCCAGGCCGGTGAGGCTGGCGACCGGTTGCACGGAAAGCGACGTACCCGCGGTGAGAAACAGGTCGCAGTCACAGGTCGCCTCGACGGCCCGCTCGAGCACCGCGACGTCAAGGGCCTGGCCAAAAAACACCGTGCCGGACTTGAGCATGCCGCCACAGTGGGCGCAGTCCGGGTCCGTTTCGCCGGCCCGAACCCGAGCCAGTGCCGCCTGCATCGGCTCGCGCGCGCCGCAGCCGAGGCATTCGGTCTCGCGGATCGAGCCGTGCAGTTCCACGACGTCCGGGACGCCTGCGCGCTGGTGCAGCCCGTCGATGTTCTGGGTCAACAGGGCACGCAGCCGGCCCTGCTCGTGCAGTGCCGCAATGGCGCGGTGCGCGGCGTTGGGCTCGGCGCCCAGGGCCGGGTGCGCGGCACGACGCCGCCACGACTCGCGCCGGACCGCCGGGTCCGACCGGTATTGCTCGAGGTCGACATAGCGCTGGGCGTCCGGGTCGCGGGTCCACAGACCGTTCGGGCCGCGGAAGTCTGGGATGCCGGAGTCGGTCGAGACGCCGGCGCCGGTGAGCACGGTGATCCGGCGTGCTGCAGCCACCAGTGCGGTCGCCGAACTCACACCCGCGGTCACGAGACGATTGTGCAAGGCTGGCACGGAGGGTCCAACCACGCAGTGATATCTTGACGTCGAGAGATCTCGCTAAGGAGCCTGCGGTGCCTGTAGACAGCCAGAACAGCTTCGGAGCCCGCGCCACACTCGATGTCGCCGGGACGTCGTACGACTACTTCCGCATCGACCGCGTCGACGGCGCAGCACTGTTGCCGTTCAGCCTCAAAGTGCTGCTCGAGAATCTGCTGCGCTGCGAGGACGGCACCAACATCACGGCTGATCAGATACGTGCCCTGGCCGAGTGGCAACCGGATGCCGAACCCAGCACGGAGATTCAGTTCACGCCGGGACGTGTGGTGATGCAGGACTTCACCGGCGTACCGGCCGTGGTCGATCTCGCCACGATGCGCGAGGCGGTGCGCGACCTCGGCGGCGACCCGTCCCGAATCAACCCGCTCTCGCCGGCCGAGCTCGTCATCGATCACTCCGTCATCGCAGACCTGTTCGGAGCGCCCGATGCCTTTCAGCGAAACGTCGAGCTCGAGTATCAGCGCAACCGTGAGCGGTACCAGTTCCTGCGGTGGGGGCAGACAGCGTTCGACGAGTTCAAGGTTGTCCCGCCCGGGACCGGCATCGTCCATCAGGTCAACATCGAGTACCTGGCACGGGTGATCTTCGCGCGGAACGGGATCGCCTATCCCGACACCCTCGTCGGTACCGATTCTCACACCACGATGGTCAACGGCTTGGGCGTGCTCGGCTGGGGTGTCGGCGGCATCGAGGCAGAGGCGGCGATGCTGGGCCAGCCGGTCAGCATGCTGATCCCCCGCGTCGTCGGGTTCAAGCTGACCGGCGAGCTGCCCGAGGGCTCCACCGCGACCGACCTTGTTCTGATGATCACCGAGATGCTGCGCAAGCACGGCGTCGTCGGCAAGTTCGTCGAGTTCTACGGCCCGGGCGTGGCCGCCGTGCCGCTGGCCAACCGAGCAACGATCGGCAACATGAGCCCCGAATACGGCTCGACCTGCGCGATCTTCCCCATCGACGACGAGACGCTGCGGTACCTGCGTTTCACCGGTCGGCCCGACAAGCAGGTCGAGCTGGTCGAGGTGTACGCCAAGACGAACGGACTGTGGCACGAGCCCGACGTCGAGCCGCAGTTCTCCGAGACGCTCGAACTCGACCTGTCGACCGTCGAGTCCTCGCTCGCCGGCCCGAAACGGCCGCAGGACCGGGTACCGCTGGCGTCGGCCAAGGCGATGTTCCGAGATACGCTCGGTGCGTACACGTCCTCCGTGCAGGACGCCCAGGACGAGGCCGAGGACGAGTCCTTCCCGGCGTCGGACGTCCCGAGCTTCAGCCCCGCGGCGACCGTGCCGTCGGCGGCGCGCGGGGCGAACGGCCGCACATCGCACCCCACGCGGGTCGCTCTTGCCGACGGCAGCGAGGCGGTCCTCGATCACGGCGCCGTAGTAATAGCCGCAATCACGTCGTGCACCAATACCTCCAACCCCTCGGTCATGGTGGCGGCGGCGCTGCTCGCCAAGAACGCCGTCGACCGGGGACTCACCCGCAAGCCCTGGGTCAAGACGACGCTGGCGCCCGGGTCCAAGGTGGTCATGGACTACTACGACCGCGCCGGCCTCACCCCGTACCTCGACAAGCTCGGCTTCAACCTTGTCGGGTACGGGTGCACGACCTGTATCGGCAACTCCGGGCCGTTGCCCGAGGAGATCTCTGCCGCGGTGAACGACGCCGATCTCGCGGTCGTGAGCGTGCTCTCCGGCAACCGGAACTTCGAGGGGCGCATCAACCCGGACGTGAAGATGAATTACCTCGCGTCCCCTCCGCTAGTGGTCGCCTACGCGCTCGCCGGCTCAATGGACATCGACATCACCACCGAACCCCTCGGTACGGGAAGCGACGGGCAGCCGGTGTACCTGCACGACATCTGGCCGGCGTCGGCGGACGTCCAGCAGGTCGTCGACGAAGCCATTGCCAGCGAGATGTTCACGCGCGGCTACGCGGACGTGTTCGCCGGAGACGAGCGGTGGACGGGCCTTCCCACCCCGCAGGGGGCCACGTTCGAGTGGGACCCGGACTCGACGTACGTTCGCAAGCCGCCGTACTTCGACGGCATGTCCCGTGAGCCGGAGCCGGTCACGGACGTCGAGGGCGCGCGCGTGCTGGCCAAGCTCGGTGATTCGGTGACGACCGACCACATCAGCCCCGCCGGATCGATCAAAGCCGACTCCCCTGCCGGTGAGTATCTGATCGGTCACGGTGTGGAGCGGCGCGACTTCAATTCCTACGGCTCCCGGCGTGGCAACCACGAGGTCATGATCCGGGGCACGTTCGCGAACATCCGGCTGCGCAATCAGCTCGCTCCCGGAACCGAAGGCGGATTCACCCGCGACTTCACGCAGTCCGGCGGCCCGGTGGCCACGATCTACGACGCCTCGGTCAACTACGTCAGGGCCGGCACGCCGCTGGTCGTGCTGGCCGGCAAGGAGTACGGCTCCGGGTCATCCCGGGACTGGGCCGCCAAGGGCACGGCGCTGCTCGGCGTGCGCGCCGTGATTGCCGAGTCCTACGAGCGCATCCATCGGTCGAACCTGATCGGGATGGGGGTGCTGCCCCTGCAGTTCGCCGACGGGGAGACCGCCGAATCGCTCGGCCTGACAGGCGAGGAGACGTTCTCCATCGCCGGAATCACGGCCTTGAACGACGGCGACACCCCGTCAACGGTGCAGGTCGAGGCGGACGGCAACCGCTTCGAGGCACGGGTGCGTATTGACACGCCCGGTGAGGCCGAGTACTACCGGCACGGCGGCATCATGCAGTACGTCCTTCGGGCGTTGCTGTGAGCCCTTCGGGCGGATCGTCGGCCATGCGCAATGGCGGTAACGAAACGGTTTCGAAGTGCTTGACGGCATAGCCTGGACATATAAGTTGACGCGCACAACATTCCTAGGCCGGTGTGGACGCGAAACCACCCGGTCCCACGTCCCGCGAAAGGCGGTACAGCCCATGCGCAAGAGCGCAATCGGCCTGGTCGTCGCAGGGGTCGCGGCCTCAGTCGTGCTGAGCGCCTGCGCCTCGAGCAAGAAGAGCAGCAGTACTACCAGCACGCCTGCCGGTGGAAACACATCGGCCGCGTCCAGCACGGCAGCGAGCAGCAGCTCCGCCGCCGCCGGCGCAGTCGACGGCAAGGGCGCCAAGGTTGGCATCATCTGGCCCGATACGCAGTCCTCGAACCGGTGGATCACGTCCGACCCGGACGCGGCCAAGGCCGAGTGCCAGAAGGTCAACCTGAACTGCACCATGCAGAACGCCAACGGCGATGCCGGTCAGATGACCACCGACGCTCAGAACATGATCAACCAGGGCGTGAAGGTACTGCTGATCGTCAACCTCGACTCGGCGTCGGCCGCCAAGATCGAATCTGACGCCAAGGCCAAGAACGTGATCACGATCGACTACGACCGGTTCACCCTCGGCGGCAGCGCCAGCCTGTACGTTTCCTTCGACGGTGTCGCCGTCGGTAGGGCGCAGGGCCAGACGCTCGTGCACTGCCCGCAGGTTCAGGGCAAGAGCACGGTCAACTACGTCGACATCAACGGGTCGAAGACCGACAACAACGCCACGCTGTTCAAGAACGGCTACGACAGCGTGCTGTCCAAGGCGAGCGGGTGGAAGAAGCTCGCCGACCAGTGGATCGCCAACTGGGACAACCAGACCGCGGGCACCACGTTCCAGTCGATGCTGAACACGCACAAGGACCTCAACGCGGTCATGGTCGCCAACGACGGCATGGCCAACGCGGTGATCACCACGCTGAAGCAGCAGAACCTCAACGGCAAGGTTGCGGTGTCCGGTCAGGACGCGACGGTTCAGGGCCTGCAGCACATCATGGATGGCGACCAGTGCTTCACGATCTACAAGCCGTCCAAGCTTGAGGCCATCCCGGCGATCGACGCGGCGGCGCAGCTGGCCAACGGCCAGGTGCCGGCGACCAACACGACCGTTACCGACACCCAGACCGGTCGAAAGGTCCCGGCGATCCTGGCGCAGCCCATCGCGATCACCAAGGCCAACGTGGCCGTGCCGATCAACGATGGCTACACGCCAAAGGCTCAGACGTGCACCGGCGCCTACGCTGCGAAGTGCACAGCCGCTGGAGTCAAGTAGCAACATCGGGTGGTTGGCCGGGCGCGGGGTGAGCGCCCGGCCAACGCCTATAACCGTGAAGGAGCTTGGGCATGGCAGATGCGCCGATCCTGCGAATGCACGGCATCAACAAGAGCTTCGGCCCGGTGCACGTGTTGAAGGACGTCGACTTCGAAGCCCGGGCCGGCGAGGTCACGGCACTCGTCGGGGACAACGGTGCCGGCAAGTCCACCCTCGTCAAGTGCATCGGTGGGTCTTACCCGATTGACTCTGGCACCTACGAATTCGACGGCCACCGGGCAGTGGTACACAGCCCGCGTGACGCCGCCGCCCTCGGCATCGAAATCGTGTATCAGGACCTCGCACTGTGCGACAACCTCGACGTCGTGCAGAACATGTTCCTCGGCCGAGAACGGGTCAAGGGCATCCTGCTCGACGAGGGAGACATGGAGGTGTCCGCCAAGCAGGTGCTCGAGAGCCTCCGCGTTCGTACCCTGGCGTCGGTGCGGCAACGAGTGTCGAGCCTGTCCGGTGGACAGCGTCAAACCGTGGCTATCGCCAAGGCGGTGCTGTGGAATAACAAGCTCGCCATCCTCGACGAGCCGACCGCCGCTCTCGGCGTGGCCCAGACAGCCCAGGTGCTCGACCTGGTACGACGGCTGGCCGACCAGGGTCTCGCCGTGGTGCTGATCTCGCACAACATGAACGACGTCATGCAGGTCGCCGACAAGATCGCGGTGCTGTACCTCGGCCAGATCGCGGCGACGGTAAACCGGGCGGACGTCAACCAGACTCAGGTCGTCGAGCTGATCACGAGTGGTCGTAGCGGCGATATCGGTATCAAGAACGGGGCGGGGGCGGCGGCATGAGCGACACGGACACCGGAACCACGCCAGTCGTCACGGAAGACCAGCAGCTTGCCGAGCTCGCCGCAGCCGCCAGCACTGCGCCCATCGAAGGCGGCGTGCGCGAGTATTGGCACGCGTACCGGCAACGGGTCCGCGCCGGCGATCTGGGCTCGCTGCCGGCGGTTGGCGGGCTCATCCTGCTTGTCATCATCTTCTCGATCGCGCAGAGCTCGTTCTGGTCGCTCGGCAACTTCGGTAACCTGATCACCCAGGCCGCGCCGATCACATTGCTGGCCATGGGGCTCGTGTTCGTGCTGCTGCTGGGCGAGATCGACCTGGCCGCCGGCACCACCTCGGGCGTGGGCGCCGCCACCACCGCGGCGCTGGTCTACAACGGCGTGAACTGGATACCCGCAGTGCTCGCGGCGCTGGCGATCGGCTTCGTGATCGGCTACTTCGTCGGTTTCATGCGCGCGATCATCCGGGTGCCGTCGTTCGTGGTCACCCTGGCGCTTTTCCTCGCGTTGCAGGGTGTCGTGATCTGGGTCGTGAACAGCGTCCACGCATCGGGCAACATCCCGCTGAAGAGCAGCGTGCTGAACGCGCTGGAGCAATCCAACATGCCGCTGTGGCTGGGCTGGTTCATGGGCGTCGTGCTCGTGGTGGGCTATGTCGCGGTGAAGCTCTACGACCGGCGTGCCCGGCGTAGCCGCGACCTGCCCGCCGAGCCGCTGCTGATCACCGGCCTGAAGGTGGTCGCGATGGCGGTGTTCATCTTTGTGCCGATCTGGCTGCTGAGCCAGGACCGCTCGCTGAACAAGTCCGCGACCGTGGGGAACGTAAACGGCAAGCTCGTCCAGATCCCGCACAAGCCGCTGCAAGGCGTGCCGTGGGTGGTGCCGCTGGTGATCGTGCTGGTCATTATCCTCGGCTTTGTCCTGTCGCGCACCCGGTACGGCCGGCACATCTACGCGGTGGGCGGCAATGACGAGGCGGCGCGGCGCGCCGGTATTCGGGTGGAGGGCATCCGCATCTCTGTCTTCGTCATCGGTTCGATGATGGCGATCGTCTCCGGCATCGTGTTGGCCTCACGGCTCAGCGTGAACTCGGCCGAGGGCGGCGGGAACACGCTGCTGCTCGCCGTGGGCGCGGCGGTCATCGGCGGTACCAGCCTGTTCGGCGGCAAGGGCAAGATCACCGATGCGGTCATCGGCGCGATGTTGCTCGCCGTCATCGCGAACGGCATGTCCGACCTGATCCAGGGCGACAACAGCGCGGCGATCCAGTTCATCGTCACGGGCGGCGTGCTGCTGCTGGCCGCGACGGTCGACGCGTTGTCGCGTAGACGCGCCGGAGCCACGGGCGTCTAGGGAGGTCTCTGAACAATGCGCTGCTCTGCTGCGCGTCGCCCAGGCATGCGAACGCGCCTGGTGACCGCTCCCGGCGAGCGGCATCGTTCAGAGACGTCCTAGCGACGCAGACTCGGGCAGGCGACGGTGGCACGCACGGGCGCGGCTCGCCCGGAGGAGATTCGACGCCACAATCTGGGCTTGCTGCTGGAGCAGGTCCACCGTGACGGTGAGCTCACGCGTGCCGAGCTCACCCAGCGGTTGGGCTTGAATCGATCCACGATCGGGGCGTTGGTAGCTGAGCTCACTGAACTCGGCTTGATCGACGAGCGGGTACCGACCGGCAATGAGCGGGCCGGACGTCCGTCGCACGTGGTGGCGCCCCGCGCCGATGGGCCGTTCGCAATCGCGGTCGAGGTGGACGTGGACAGCGTCGTGACCGCCGCTGTCAGCCTGGGCGGCGAGTTGCTCGCCCGCTACGACCACACCCTGCCTGCGCACGGCACGACTCCCTATGACATTGCCGCGCGCATCGCCGCCGACGTGGAGGAACTGTTCGCATCGCTGCCGCTCGGCGCTCGCTCGGTCGGCATCGGGGTGAGCACGCCGGGCACGGTGACGCCGACCGGCGGGCGGGTCGAGCACGCCCCGAACCTGGAGTGGCGCGACGCGCCGTTCGGTGCGATCGTCACCGACCTGTTGCCACCCGGTATCGCCGTGGCGTTCGGCAATGATGCGAACCTGGGCGCGCTGGCCGAGCACCTGCGCGGTGCGGCGCGCGGCTTCCACGACGCGGTGTACCTGACGGGCAAGATCGGCGTCGGCGGTGGGGTGATCGTCGACGGCAAGCTGCTCAGCGGAGCCGGCGGATTCGCAGGCGAGGTAGGCCACATGCTGCTCGATCCGTCCGGACCCCCGTGCCACTGCGGCAGCCGGGGCTGTGTTGAGACCTATGTCGGCGAAGCCGCTCTGTTGCGCCTGTCCGGCCGAACGGTGCCGCCCAGCCGCGAGGCCGTCGCCGAGGTGGTGCGCGCCGCACGCGCCGGCGAGCCGGACGCCCTGCGCGGAGTGCGAGCCGTCGCCGTAGGGCTCGGGCGCACCATCGCCAACCTGGTGAACCTCCTCAACCCCCAGGTGGTGATCACGGGCGGCTCGCTCGCCACGGTGCTCGAACTGTGCCGCCCCGAAGTGGAAGGTGAGCTCAACCAGCGCGCCATGTCAGAGGCGCGCCGCAGCGTGCAATTGCGCACCGCCGGGCTCGGCGACAACTCCTCGTTGATCGGAGGGGCCGAACTCGCGTTCGGGCCGTTGCTCGCCGACCCGGTCGGCACCGCCGTCCCGCCCGAACGGGTGGATCGTCGCTTCGAGCGGGCCACCGGCGCGGCGATGTGACCTGCCCGCGCGGTCGCGGCTAACCGGCGAGCTGTTCGACGCCGGCGGCCTGCTTCTCGAACTGCGTGCGGTAGAGCTCCGCGTACAGCCCGCCCGCGGCGAGCAGTTCGGCATGAGTGCCGCTCTGGACGACCTGGCCGTGGTCGACCACGAGGATCTTGTCGGCGCCCAGCACTGTCGAGAGGCGGTGAGCGATCACCAGCGAGGTCCGTCCGGTGAGCGCCTCAGCGAGGGCGGCTTGCACGGCGACTTCGCTCTCGCTGTCCAGGTGCGCGGTGGCCTCGTCCAGGATGACGATTTCGGGCGCCTTGAGCAGCAGCCGGGCGATGGCCAGCCGCTGCTTCTCCCCGCCTGACAGGCGATAGCCGCGATCGCCCACCACAGTGTCGAGCCCGTCCGGCAGGGACGCGATCAGGCGGTCGATCTGCGCGGCCTCCACGGCCGCCCAGAGCTCGCTCTCCTTGGCGTCCGGCTTGGCGTAGGTCAGGTTGCCCCGGATCGTGTCGTGGAACATGTGCGCGTCCTGGCTGACCACGCCGATGCGCTCCCGCAGCGACTGCTGCGTGACGTCGCGCACGTCGTGCCCGCCCACCAGCACCCTTCCGGAGCGCACGTCGTAGATGCGCGGCACCAGCTGGCTGATCGTCGTCTTGCCCGCCCCGGACGGCCCGACCAGCGCGACCAACTCCCCCGGCTCGGCCCGGAAGGACACGCCACGCAATACCTCAGTTGCCGGCGCCGTGTCGAGTACGGCAACGTCCTCCAGGGAGGCAAGCGACACCTCGGCAGCCGTCGGGTAGGAGAACCGCACGTCGTCGAACTCGATGCTGCGCGCGTCCGCCGGCAGTTCCACCGCGTCCGGCGCGTCGGCGATCATCGGGGGCAGGTCGAGCACCTCGAAGACCCGGTCGAAGCTCACCAGTGCACTCATCACGTCCACCCGGGCGTTGGACAGGGCGGTCAGCGGCCCGTACAGCCGCGTCAGCAGCAGCGCGAGGGTCACGACCGTGCCGGTGTCGAGGGTGCCGGTCAGCGCGTAGTAGCCGCCCAGCCCGTACACCAGCGCCTGCGCCAGCGCTGCCACCAGCGTCAATGCCACGAAGAACGCCCGTGCGTACATCGCGGATGTCACGCCGATGTCGCGCACCCGCGCAGCGCGGTCGCGGAAGGACGCGTCCTCGTCGGCCGGGCGCCCGAACAGCTTGACCAGCAGCGCGCCGGCGACGTTGAATCGCTCGGTCATCGTTGCATTCATCGATGCGTTCAGGTTGTACGACTCGCGCGTGATCGCCTGCAGCCGCTTCCCGATACGCCGCGCCGGCAGCACGAACAACGGCAACATCACCAACGCCAGCAACGTGATCTGCCACGACAGCGAGAACATCACGGCCGCAGTCAGCACCAGGCTCACCACGTTGGACACCAGGCCCGATAGCGTCGAGGTGAACGCCTGCTGGGCACCGAGCACGTCGTTGTTCAGCCGGCTCACCAGTGCACCGGTCTGGGTGCGGGTGAAGAACGCCAGCGGCATCCGCTGCACGTGATCGAACACGGCGGTGCGCATGTCGAAGATCAGGCCCTCGCCGATTCGCGCCGAATACCAACGTTGCGCGAACGACAGCACCGCATCGATCACGGCCAGCGCCGCGATCACGATCGCGATCTTGACGACGACCCGGATCTCGCCGTGGCGGGTGATCTCGTTGACCACCTTGCCGGCGAGCACCGGAGTGGCGACTCCGATCAGCGCGTCGACCACGATCACGGCGAGGAAGATCAGCAGGTCGGCTCGGTACGGACGGGCGAAACGCGCGATGCGCTTCCAGGTGCCGGGCGGGATCTGCTTGTCGACGACTGACGAGTCGCGACGGCCCATTGCCCACATCGAACGCATCACGTGCATGCTGTCCATCGACATTGCGACCACCTCCGCGCGCTCAACGCTAGCGAGCGGCACCGACTTCCAGTGTTCGCTACCGGCGGATCAAGCCGGCGATGAGCGCTCGCGCGCCCCTCGGGGGCGCCGCCGGAGCGACACCCCCGGCGGATGAGCTCAGTTGTCCGTGTGTCGTGTCGGCATAGCACCGCGACACACGGACAACTCGGATCGGCGGATTAGGTCGGCTATTACCGCTCGTCGTAGAGCTGGGCGAGGTCGCGAAGGCGCCGGTACTGGGCCTCGCGCTCGGCGCGTTCCTGCTCGGCCTGGCTACGCCCGGATGCCGCAAGCAGCAGCGCCTTCGTCTCGATCGCCGCGTTACGGGGCACGGCCAGGAGCGCGGCTACGGTCGCGTCAACGACCCCGACGAGGTCGGCTGATGACGTGATTGCCGACGCCAGTCCGATGCGCAGCGCCTCGTCGGCGGGGACGCGGCGCCCCGTCAGGCAGATCTCGGCGGCGCGGGAATATCCGACCAGCTCGACCAATCGCTTGGTGCCGCCGAGATCGGGCACCAGGCCCAAGCTCGGTTCCGCCATGGCGAACTCGGCGTCCTCGGCGACGATCCGGATATCGCATGCGAGGGCGAGCTGAAACCCAGCGCCGATGGCGTGCCCGCGTACGGCCGCGATGCTGACGAGGTCCGGACGGGCCAGCCACCCGAACGCAGCCTGATAGGCGGCGATCGTCTTGCTGGCCTCGTCCGCTGGAGCGGCGGCGAGCGCAGCCAGGCCGACGCTGGCGTCGGGCGCGAACATCGCCCGGTCGAGGCCGGCCGAGAACGCCCGCCCTTCGCCCCGTACGACCACCACCCGGACGGTGCCGGGAAGGTCCGCCCCGGTGCGACCCAGCCAGGTCCAGGTGTCCGGGGTCTGCGCGTTGAGCCGCTCGGGCCGGCTCAACGTGATCGTCGCCAGTGTGTCGGCAACGTCGAGCCGGAAACCCGC
>JBPYES010000177.1:0-4262 GCA_051984825.1 Jatrophihabitantaceae bacterium | reverse complement strand
TCGTGGTCACGCTCGCGCTCGCGACCGGCGTCGCGCAGGCGAAATACCAGCCAGGCGAACCACCCGGCGTTGACCCGGGGACGCCCCCGTTCACCGGATCGTCGAAGCCGATACCGGACGAGCCGGCTGCGTTCGACCCCGCGAAGAGCAGGATGCAGGCGATCTTCGACGCGGACGTCGCGGCCGGTGGCACGTCGTACTGGTTCGACCGCATCCTCGCGCGCCCGTTCGCGAACGCCAGTGGAGAGACCTCGCTGATGACACGCGGCCGCGCGCTATTCATGTACACGCACAATCCGACGGTGCTCGGCTTCGCCTCGGCTGGTGCCAATAACAACGGCAACGGCGGCCAAGGCAACGGCTGGGCGTACCGGCAGCCGCTGGCGGTGACGAGCCCCACGACACTGCGGAACCTCTACACGGTCAGCGTGTCCGGCGACCCGTTGAGCGAGGACACATCGCAGCGCGTCCAGTTCCCGAGCTACTTCTCCGCCGCGTTCACCCGGACCGGGCTGTCGGTCGCGGAGAAGAAGTTCATCACGGACAACAACGTTGCTGTCACCGACCTGACACTGACAAACACCGGTACGTCGGCGGCAACAACTACGGTCACAGCGACCTCGCCGCTTACGACCACGCCGTCGGCCGACGGCACGGAGCTGTCCGGCTCGGTCACCATCCGGTACGGCCTCACGACGATCTTCCCGCGATTCAGCGGCGACGGCTTCACCGTCAGCGGCACGAACCTCAGCCGTACTGTGAACCTCGACCCCGGCGCATCGGTCAGCCTCAAGGTGCAACTCGGTGCAATCGCGAACGAGATTCCCGCGTCGGCTACTGACTATCAGCGCTACCGCAGCTACGACCCGCAGACGGCGTGGCTGACCCAGATGTACGAGTACAACAAGTTCTGGGTCGACAACGTGCCCTACCTCGATATCCCCGACAAGAACGTCGAGAAGATCTCCTACTACCGCCTGTGGGAAAACCGCTTCAACATGTTCGACGGCAACATCCCCGGAAACGACTACCAATTCCCCGCCGACCTCGAAGGCGCGTTCGGGTACAACAACCAGATCTCGCTGACGGTTCCGATGCGGATGCAGGACCTCCAGTTCTATCGGGATCCGCTTTACTCGTACGGGCCGTGGCTCTCGCAGGGCGAGGAGTCCGGCTGCCTGGCCTTCCATGATCAGCCCGGCAACACCGGGAACTGGAACAACACCTACGAGCAGTGGACTGCCGAGCAGGCGTGGCAGAGCTACCTGATTCACGGCGGCCCCAAGTCGATCGTGGCCAACCTCGCCAAGTACGCCGAGTGCGATGTGAAGGGCACGCTCGCCAAGTTCGACACGAACGGCAACGACCTGATCCAGTACAGCTCGGGCACGTTGCCGGGCAACGACGCCGACTCGGTCGCCTTCAAGTACTACGGCACCCGCCCGCAGGACAGGACCGAGACTTCCTACTGGTACTCGGGCGCCAAGGCCGCCGCTGCCGAGTACCAATTGCTCGGCAATCAGGCCAAGGCCGACGAGATGAACTCGATCGCGGACGGCATCAAGAACTCACTCCTGACCAACCTGTGGGCGGACGGCCCGGTGACCAACGCCCCCGACACGCCGGGCGGTCAGGCGACCGGGCCGCGCGTGCCCGGCAAGATCGGTAACGCGGTAAAGCTCAACGGCAGCACCGAATACGTCAACCTGCCCACTGGCATCGTTAGCGGCCTATCCGATTTCACCGTCTCGGCATGGGTCAACGTGAGCGTGGAGTCGACGTGGTCACGTGTGTTCGACTTCGGCACGGGCACCGGCACCTACATGTTCTTGACCAATAACGGCGGCGGCACCGGCGTGCGGTTCGCGATCACGACCACCGGCAGCGGCGGCGAGCAGCAGATCAACAGCAACATCCACCTGCCGCTGAATACGTGGTCGCACCTAGCGGTCACCGTGTCCGGCAACACGGGCACCCTCTACATCAACGGCAACCCGGTCGGCACCAACACGAACATGACGCTGCATCCGTCGAACCTCGGCAACACCAACCAGAACTGGATCGCCCGGTCTCAGTTCGGCGATCCACTCCTGAACGGCACGGTCGACGACTTCGCGATCTACGGCCACGCGCTTACGGCAGCCGAGGTCGCGACACTGGCGAGCGGAACGCCCGGCGCCGGCGACGTCGCCGACTACAAGTTCGACGAGGACTCCGGCGCGACCGCGCTCGACTCGTCGGGCAACGGCCGCAACGCGACGATCGTCTCGCCGGTCAAGCCGACGCTCACCTGCCCGGGCAAGGTGTTCCTGCAGCGCGACCTGACCACAGGCAACCTGGTCTGCTGGAAGGACCAGCAGAACTTCACCCCGTTCATCGACGGCATCCCGCCCGACGACCCGAATTACACCCAGGCGTTGCGCTATTACGCCGACCCGAACGAGTTCCCGCTATTCCCCGTCTACACCGCCAACCAGGCCGATCAGCAAGCCGACGTCGCATGCGACGCGTGCAGCCACGGCAGCAACAACTTCTCGAACATCAACGAGACGTTGCAGGCGCGGCTGTTCTCGAAGGCGATCCGCGACTACCCGTCGCAATACATCACGCCCGACATGTACTGGCAGATGATCGAGTGGCAGGCATGGAACGAGGACGTCAACGGTGACAACCGGTTCCCCGACAACAACGAGTTCTTCTTCAACTGGAACCCGACCACGCAAACGCTCGGCCGCTCCGGCATCCACCACGACGTGCTCGGCTCGTTCAACTGGATGATGTACCAGGACGTCGCGGGCCTGCAGGCACGGCTCGACAACCAGGTTGAGCTGTGGCCGATCGACATGGGCCTGGATCACTTCGCGGTCAACAACATGAGCTACCACGGCAGCAACATCACGATCGTGTGGCAGCGGCCCGGCGGAACGCAGTACTACGCGGCGGCCCCGATGGGCTACTCGCTTTACGTGGACGGGCATCTTGCGTTCACGATTGACGACCTGGTCCATGTCACGTGGAACTCGGCGACCGGGGCGGTCAGCGCGCCTGGGGCGCAGGTGCTGCTCAGTGCCAAGGCGGCATTGCTCGCCGCAGATCAGGTCAGCCTGTCCGGCAACGCGCGGATGACCGACTCCTTCCAGAAGGCGGGCATCAACCTCACCGGCGCACCCGGCTCCGGCTCGACGATCAACCTCGCCAAGGGAAAGGCCACGTCCGCCTCGTTCACGACCACCAGCCCGGCGTCCCGGGCGACCAGCCCGGCGAACGCCGTCGACGGATTCACGATCAGCGGGCTTCCGGTGACTCAGGGGTCCTACGTCGGCACCAATCCGATCTGGGGCGACAACGGCTCGCCGAACACGCAGGACTGGCTACAGGTCGACCTCGGCGCGCCGACGAGGCTGAATGACGTCAAGCTGTACTTCTACAGCAACAAGCAATTCGGCGGTACCTGCGCAGGGGGTTCGTGTGGGAACACCTACCGCGAGCCCGCGTCGTACACGGTGCAGTACTTCAACGGGTCCGACTGGGTCGACATACCCGGCCAGGCGAGGTCGCCGGCGACGCCGCTGCCGAACTACAACGAGGTGACGTTCGCACCGCTCGTCGCACAGCAGATACGGGTGCTGATGACGCGCCAAACGGGCTTCGGTGTCGGGCTGACCGAGGTGCAGGCGTTCGACCTCGAATCGGTGGCGGCGCAGGTCGGCAACGTTACTTCCTATGTAGCTGCGCTGCCGGTCAACGGTGGCATCCGGAATTCGCTGACCGTGCAACTGAATCAAGCGCTGAGCTTGTACCAACGCGATAAGGACAGCGAGGCGGTCAGCGTGCTGACCGACTTCAGGACTCACGTCACTGACCTGCAGAGCGACGGCATGCTCACTGCCGACCAGGCGACGTACCTCATCGCATCGGCGAACGCGATGGCAACGCACATCCAGGAGTGATGAGGGTGGTGATCCGGCTCGGCCCGTGCGGCAGGGCCGCGCCGGATCACCCGCCGGCCAGGCCTTGAGCGAGGCGGTAGTAGGCCTGGTTCCAGCGGATTCGGTCCATGAACGAGCCGGGTGTGGTGGTCTCGTCTATGACGAGCAGCTCGGTGTGCACCATCGAGGCGAAGTCGGCGAGCGTCTCGGCGCGGATCGCCTGGGTGAGGACGGTGTGGTGCGGACCGCCGGCGGTGAGCCAGCATTCCGCGGAGGTTGTCAGGGACGGGCGGGGTTTCCACACGGCGCGCGCGACGGGCAGATTCGGTAGCG
>JBPYES010000176.1:0-2164 GCA_051984825.1 Jatrophihabitantaceae bacterium | reverse complement strand
TGTTTGCGGGCCGGACCTCGCCGCGCCGGCGGCGGCGCTTCCAGCGACGCAGCGTGCCGCGCTGGAGACTCGGCTCGCCGCCGAGGGCATCGTCGGGTGAATCATCCGGTCAGTGTCACGCGGCCTGCGACGCTGGCGGAAGGGCCGATCTGGGACGCCGCTTCGCAGTCACTGCTGTGGGTCAACATCCCGGCAGGCGAGGTGCACCGCTATGACCCCTGACCTGCCGGGATAGCGCAACATCCGTCGGGGTGCCCGTCGGCGCCGTTGCCGTGCGGCGAACCGGCGGGCGCTACACCGCCGAAGGCGGGCTCGACCAGATCGTGGCGCTGCCGGTACGCAAGGTCACGAGCGTGACATTCGGCGGTACGGGCCCCCCGCGACGGCGTACGCCAGCTAGCGTCGCTCAGCCGGCGACGCTGCGGTGCCAGCGCGCGCTCCTCAGATTGTGGACGTGGACGTGCTCGCCGGTGCCGATCGGTCTCGTTGCCACGCCGATGCGCACCCCGTACTCGAGGACATCATCGCCCTCCGCGATCGCGGCCAGCGCGAACTTGTGGCCGAGTGGGATGGGCTCGGCGATCTCGATCCTCAGCACGTCGGATCCGACCAGGAAGCTGCCCGTAGCCGGCCCGGGCGGCAATACGCGAGTGGCCACCGCAACGCTGTCTCCTCCGTTGTGGACGAGAAAGTCGGGCGGATGCGCAGTGGTTATCGACGGCTCCCGGTTAGAGATCTTGCTGGTGACGCTAGCTAGCGGCCGGGCGTGCGGTCAACCCGCAGGGCGGTGCGGCCGGACTCCAGATCGAGCAAGATCCGCTTGTTCTCCAAGCCCCCGCCGTAACCGGTCAGCGTCCCGTTCGCGCCGACGACGCGATGGCACGGCACGACGATCGGCAACGGGTTGCGCCCGTTCGCAGCGCCGACGGCACGCACGGCCCGGGGACTGCCGATGTGCTGGGCGACATCGGCGTAAGACCAGGTCTGGCCGTACGGGATCTCCCGCAGCGCATCCCACACCGCTCGCTGGAACGGCGTGCCAGCCGCCGCCAACGGCAACTCGAAGCGGGTGCGCCGACCGGCGAAATATTCTGCGAGCTGCTCGGCGGCGGCGCGCAGTACCGGGTCGGTGCCGAGGTCACCGACGTCGGGCTCTGCGTCGCCCATGAACCAGATTCCGGTCAGGCCGTCGTCGTCAGCCTGCAGCCGAAGCGGCCCGACCGGCGAGCCGATCACCGTGGTAGCCATGGTCAAATCTCTCATCACGACATTGACATTGCCACCTCCGGCGGGCGCCGGCTGGCGGTAATCGGACGGGGTCGTCACACGTCATTGTTGCGCTGCGGGCGCGAGCGACGGCGTGCGCAGGCCCGGCGTAAGCGCCACGGTCACGAGCGTCGACGCGACGGCCAGACACGCCATTGTCGGGCCGGGCGGCAGCTGGCTGGCCAGCGCACCGGCCAGCACGGCGCCTACTGCCTGCATGGTGAGCATCCCGGAGCTCTGCAGTCCCAGGGCGTGCCCCGTGAGCTCGTCCGGCGTCACAGCGAGCAACTGCTCCTGAAGCAGCAGCGTCGAGGCGTACCCGACACTGGCGATCACGACCAGCACCGCTGCCACCCCGATCGGCAGCGCGAGCCCGAACAGCAGGTATGGCGCGGCGAGCAGTAAGCGCAGCGGCTCGATCAGCCGCCGGCGGCGGCCAGGGGCCACGAAGCGAGCGACGATCAGGTCGCCGCTGAGCATGCCGATCGCGCTGGACGACAGCAGCAGGCCGGCCCACCGCGTCGAGAACGGGACGAACAACGCCTCGCAGCCGACGATCAGGCCATTGGGTACCCACATGGCGAGGTAGAGATAGCGCCGCCGGAGATCCGCCCACAGCAGCCGGTTGTCGCGCCAGGTCGCGCGGACCGAGGCGCGTCCGGAGACCCGCGGGGCGCGGTCGCGAAGCCCGAGTCGGGCAAGCACCGCGGACACGGCGTGCAGGGCTGCGGCAACGACCAGCGTCGTACGGGCGGACGTGACCGCGACCAGCTCGCCGCCCAACCCGAATCCGACCATCTGCATGACGCCGTTCGCCATCGTGAACACCGATCGGGCAAGCACATAACCGTCCCGTGGGACGATCTCGTTCAGCAGCCCCCACTGCACGCCACCGCCG
>JBPYES010000175.1:0-4724 GCA_051984825.1 Jatrophihabitantaceae bacterium | reverse complement strand
ACCTGCGTGAAGAAGGTGGCCGCGGAGCTCACCAAGACCAGGATGATGATGACGACGCGCGTGCTGGTTACGTCGCCACCAAGTTGGTGAATCTTCTCTGCGCTGTCGCGCAGCGACGCCGCCAGCGGTGCTCCGAATAGCTTGGCGGTAGCGGCGCTGTGCGTTTCCTGCGCCGTGAAGGTGTAGAGCGTGAGCTTCGGATTTCCCGAGTCCACGGGGATGTTGACCGAGTTCGCCAGGTGACGCAGCACGTGGTACAGCGCGATGAAGATCGGAATCTGGAGCAGCATCGGCAGGCAGCCGGAGATGGGGTTGAACCCCTCCTCCTGCTGCAGCTTCATCATCTCTTGCTGCAGCGTCGCCCGGTCGTTCTTGTACTTTTCGCGCAGCTTCTGGATGCGTGGCTGCATCTGCTGCATCTTGCGTTGGTAATGCACCTGCTTGACGAAGAACCGGAACATCAGCAGGCGGGCGGTAATCACCAGGAACACGATCGACAGCGCCCAGTTCAGGCCGCTGTTCTCGTTGATGCCTATGGCCGTGAAAAGCGAATGCCACCGCAGCAGCACCCAGGAGACCGCTGTGTACAGGAAATCGAGCACGGAACGCGTCTCCTAGGAACTGGCTGGGACGGAGGTGGGCACCGAACCGGCAACGACTGGCGGTACCGGGTCGTGCCCACCGCGATGCCAAGGGTGGCAGCGTAGTAGCCGCCGCAGCGCCAGGTAGCTGCCGCGCCCCATCCCGAATCGCTCGATCGCGAGCGCCGCATAGGCGCTGCACGACGGGGTGTACCGGCACGACGGCGGGCGCCATGAGCTGACGAACACCTGCCATCCGCGGATCATCCACAACGCGACACGGCTGAACAGCCCGATGTCGCGGCGAACCGCTGCATGAGTAACCGGGCCAGGATCAGCAGAGCCCAGGCGCTCATCGCCAGCTGGACCGGCAAGACCAGGCACCAACTTGCGCAACGCGGCATCGAGATCGGCGCCCAGCTGCGTCGAGGTCGCCGTCGCCGCGCCCGGCAAGGCTCGAACCACCACACCGGAGCCGGTGGGCAGTGCCGAGATCCAGGACGCCAGTTGCGCGCGCAGCCGGCGCGTGACGCGGTGCCGCACGACGCTCCCGCCGACCGACTTACCGATGATCAGGCCTACACGCGGTGCTCCAGCGGCACCAAGGTTCGGGGTGAAGTGGACCACAAGGTTTCCGCGTCGGGTGCGCGTACCACCACGGACGACCGACGTGAACTCGTCAGACCGCCGCATCCGAAAAGCCTGCGGCAACACGGAATGCCAGACCGCTTATGCCGACAGCTTCTCGCGACCCTTGCGGCGACGGGCGGTGATGATCGCCCGACCGGCACGGGTGCGCATCCGCAAACGGAAGCCGTGCGTCTTGGCACGCCGGCGGTTGTTCGGCTGGAAGGTCCGCTTGCTCACGGTAAGACTCCATCGATGTCTGTCGTTGCCGAGGTTCAGGGCCCGGAACGGCTTGCACGCAGCACAACGTGGCGCCCGCTCGGGACTGCTCTACGGTACCGGACGTGCACCGAGGCAGGCCAAGTGCCCTGGCGTCACGCCAAAACGCCTACCGTAGGGTGTGTAACCCATTTCGATGTGTAGCGACACGCCGCGTAGTGTTGTGCGCCTTCGGCCCACGCTGTTAGTTTTTCTGGCCGTGCCACTCGCCGATGCGTGGTACACGCCGCTGCGAACGCGAGGTGAAGGCGCAGCACTTAAGGGGAGTGCGCCCTCCACAGGCTGTGGACAGCGATGTGGACTGTGTATGTAGCGTCGTGCCGATTCGCCCCCGGTCGGCGTGCTGGGCATCAGTGCGCATGAGATGGTCGAACAAACGACCACCGGTAGCTCTCGCAATGGGGGATGGACTCGGCTAGTGGATGACACCACCGACCTCGGCGAAGTGTGGACGCGTGCCATCGGGCGCCTCGACGACGACACAATTCGGCCGCACCATCGCGCATGGATTGGACTGACGCGCCCGCTCGGGCTGGTCGAGGACACCGCGTTACTCGCCGCACCGAACGAGTTCGCCAAGGATTACCTGGAGAACCGACTGCGGCCACTCATCGCCACGGCGCTGTCCGATGAGCTCGGCCGCGAGATCCGGGTGGCCGTCACCGTTCAGCACACCGACGAACAGTCGGCTGAGCGGAGCATCGACGCTGATCCATCACACACGGACCTGCAGGACATCCGTTTCGACGACTGGGCAGGCTCTACCCGGGCATCCGCCGCCACCCTGCTCAACGGAGACGCCAGCCGATCCAGTGATCGCGAGGCACGGCTGAATCCGAAGTACACGTTCGAGACGTTCGTCATCGGGTCGAGCAACCGGTTCACCCACGCTGCAGCGGTCGCCGTCGCCGAGGCGCCGGCCAAGGCCTACAACCCGCTGTTCGTCTACGGCGACTCGGGGCTGGGCAAGACGCATCTGCTGCACGCCATCGGGCATTACGCGCAACGACTGTTCCCGGGCATCAAGGTTCGTTACGTGTCCAGCGAGGAATTCACCAACGACTTCATCAACTCGCTGCGCGATGACAAGATGCAGGCCTTCCAAGGCCGCTACCGCAGCCAGGACCTGCTGCTCATCGACGACATCCAGTTCCTGGAGCGCGCTGAGCGCACCCAGGAGGAGTTTTTTCACACATTCAACACCCTGCACAACGCGAACAAGCAGATCGTGATCAGCTCCGACCGCCCACCGCGGCAACTCTCCACTCTGGAGGATCGGCTGCGAACCCGGTTCGAATGGGGACTGATCACCGACGTGCAGGTCCCCGACCTCGAGACGCGCATCGCCATCCTCCGCAAGAAGGCCTCGCAGGAAGGGATGAGCCCGCCGCCGGAGGTGCTCGAGTTCATCGCCACGAAGATCCAGAGCAACATCCGGGAACTCGAGGGCGCGCTGATCCGCGTTACGGCGTTCGCCAGCCTGAACAAGCAGGACGTCGAGATGCAGCTTGCTGAGATCGTGCTCAAGGATCTGATCAGCGAGTCGGACAGTCCCGAGATCACCGCGGCTCACATCATGGCTGTGATCGCCGAGTACTTCTCGGTTTCGATCGACGATCTTACGAGCAGCTCGCGAAGCCGGGTGCTCGTCAACGCCCGCCAGATCGCGATGTACCTGTGTCGTGAACTCACCGAACTTTCGCTGCCCAAGATCGGCCAGACGTTCGGTGGCCGCGATCACACCACGGTGATGCACGCCGACCGAAAAGTGCGGAGCCTGATGACGGAACGGCTGTCGGTGTTCAACCAGGTCGCCGAGCTGACGAGCCGCATCAAGGCCCGGGCGCGCGCCTGACTCACGCTATGCACACACTGTGGGTATCACTGTGGGCTATTCGGCCGCACTGTGGACGACGGCCGGGACGACTCGCGTGTCCACCAGGCCGAACTACGCCGAACCGCGTTGTCCACGACTATCGTGCACAGTCACACCCCGCGTGTTTACTGGGCACCAAGCCGTTGTCCCCAGAATCCACAGCCGCGATTACGACAACGCAAAGATGTCCTTCCAAGAGGGTGAATACCAAGAACTGGAGGCGCCATGAAGTTCCGGGTCGAACGCGACGCGTTGGCTGACGCAGTGGCGTGGGCAGCCCGGAGCCTGTCCGCGCGCCCCACCATCCCTGTGCTCGCCGGTCTGCTCCTGGATGTCACCGACTCGGCACTGTCGATCTCGGGCTTCGATCTCGAGGCGTCCACCCAGGTCGACGTCGAGGTGAGCGCGTCCACACCGGGCACGGCGCTGGTCTCCGGCCGGCTGCTCGCCGACATCTCCCGGGCACTGCCACCGCACCCGGTTGACGTTGCCGTCGAAGGCGCGCGCCTCACCATCGCGTGCGGTACGGCACGGTTCACGCTGCCGACGATGCCGGTCGAGGACTACCCGAAGCTGCCGCAGATGCCCACCACCGCCGGCACCGTCAATGCGTCCGCGTTCGCCAGTGCTGTCGGGCAGGTGGCTGTCGCCGCCGGACGCGATGACACGTTGCCGATGCTCACCGGTGTGCGGCTGGAGATCGAGGGTGAGAAGCTCACATTTGCGGCAACGGACAAATATCGCCTTGCGGTCCGCGAGTTGGCGTGGAGCCCGTCCAACCCGGCAGAGGCGGCGGCGCAGGTCGTGGTGCCGGCCCGCACGCTCGCAGACGCCGCCAAGAGCCTGGCGCACAGCGACGAGCTGACGATCGCACTGTCGGTGTCGGCCGGCGCTGGCGACGGCATCATCGGCTTCACCGGCGTGACCGGCGGACGGGCCAGCCGGGCTACCACGCGGTTGCTGGACCCGCAGTTCCCGCCGTACCGCACGCTCCTGCCGACGGAATGGGCGTCGACCGCCGAGGTCGAGGTGGCGCCGTTCACCGAGGCGGTCAAGCGCGTCGCGTTGCTGGCCGACCGCAGCACACCGGTGCGGCTCGAGTTCGAAGAGGGCGGCGTGAGCCTCACCGCCGGCGGTGACGACGAAGGCCGCGCCGAGGAACACCTCGAAGTGCGTTTCGAGGGTGAACCACTCACGATCGCGTTCAACGCTTCGTTCCTGCTCGACGGACTCGGCGTCCTCGACACGTCTACAGCCAGGCTGTTGTTCCCGTCGGCGAACAAGCCGACGGTGCTGCGGCCCGCCGAGTCGGACGACGAGTACTACTACCTGATCATGCCGATGAGACTTCCCCGGTAGCG
>JBPYES010000174.1:0-3875 GCA_051984825.1 Jatrophihabitantaceae bacterium | reverse complement strand
AGGTCGATCTCCTGACCCGGCCGCTGCCCGAACCGGGTGAACGCCTCCAGGCTGCGCGCCCCGAGCTCGATATTCAGCGCGTCGGAGAACTGGGCGCGCACGCCGCCTGCCGCCTTGCAGGTCGACCCGGAGCCGAGCTCGGCTCGCTCGAGCACCACCACGTCGCGGACGCCCGCCTCGGCAAGGTGGAACGCGATGCTCGTGCCCATCACGCCGCCGCCGATGATGACGACCGAGGCAGTCTCCGGCACCGACGAACTCGCAGAATCCGACATCAGGCGGCGTCCTTCCGTCACGGTCCGACCAGAACACGGGCGACGGTAGTCGGCCGCTACCGCAATCGGCCCAGGCGCCGGGTCAGCTTAACCGCGCTCAGCGCCGACTCGAGATCAGCCGCCCACGGTCATCGCGAAGACATGGAGCGCGGGCGATCCTGACGACGCTGTGCTGCTCACGTTCGGCAGGATCACGTACGCAACCTGCTTGCCGGCTTGCAGCGGAATGCCTTGGTAGTAGACGCCGACGTGGTGCTTTTGCTGGGTGTTGCCCTGCCGGTTGCGGTAGGTCATCGTGATCGCTTCGTCGGTGCCGGCCGGCGGGTTGGCGTACCAGTCTGCGGCGGTCAAGGTAAACGGCTGGCTGGTGCCGTCGGCGTAGACGATCTGGCCGTCGCCGGAGACGGGCCCGTAGCTGCTCGTGATCAGGAAACCCAGCGTGGCGCCGGAGCCGGACAGCTGGACGGCCTGGCCGCCGGCGACCGTGTTGTCGGGTTGGCCGGGCGCGGCCGCGGGCCAGGTGAAGTCCACGCCGCCGTGGCTGATCGTTGCACCCGGGGTGACTCCGGCAGCAGCGAGCGCCTGGCTGGACAGGCTCGATCCCGCGCCGTCGATGTCGCCCGGTTCAGTGTTGGTGTCGTCGGTGACGCCGACGTTGTCGAACAACGCGGCGAGCGTGTCGGCCGGGACATCGATCGCCGAGGCGGCGGTCACGCTTTCGCTGGTGCCGTTGTCGGCGGTGAACGTCGCGGTGTGCGTGAGTTGCGCGGAAGGCACCGCGTCCGCGGGCAGGGCGACCGTCCAAGTGACCGACTGCGTCGCTCCGGGCTGGAGGTCAGGCACGGTGGCCGGCGGTGCGGGCGTGACCTGGTAGCCATCGGGTGCAGTGAGCGACAGCCGGACGTTGCTCATCGCGGTGTCGCAACCGTTCGTGAGCGTCGTTGTCACCTGCACCGTGCCTCCGGGTTGGCTGAGCACAGCGGACGGGTCGGCGCTGAGCGCGGCTCCGTCGCAGGCCGACTTCGTCGTCGCGCTGATCTTCGCGGCGGCGCCCACGCCGTCAGCGGTGACCGCCGCGACGGTGAACGTGTATGCCGTTGCCGGGTGCAGGCCGTTCACCACGCGGATCATCGCGTGCGCAGTGGGCTGGCTGATCAGCGCGTCGCGGCCGGTCTCGTCGATCGTGCGCCCGTCCGAGACGGTGACGCGGTAGCCGATGACCGGGGTGTCGCCTGTCGAGGAGGGTGGCGTCCATTGCAGGCCTACCGCGCCGGTGCTGGCGCGCGCCTTCAGTCCGGTCGGCGCTGCGGCGGTCTTGCCGGCGAGCGGCCCCGGGGTGACCGGCGCGGCGGGCAGCGAAGGCATGCCGTCGCCGCCCGTGTTGTGCGCGGTGACCGTGGCGGTGTACGCGACGCCGTTGGTAAGGCCGGGCACGACGGCGTAGCCGAGTCGCTGGAAGTCGGCGGCGCTGATCGTGACGCTCGCCCCGCCGGTGACCGTGACCGTGTACGAGTCGACCGGCGTCCCATCGTTGCCGGGCGTGGGCACCCAACTCACGTACACCGCACCGTCGGCGGCGAAACTGCCCACCCGCACGGGAGGTTCCGGTGCGGCAACTCCGCCCACCTGGCGCTGCAGCAGGGCGCGGTACGCGGGTTCCAGGCCGGCGTTGCTGACGATGCTCGCGGGCGCGGCGGACGGGTCTGACAGCAGGTGGTTGCCTGTGGTGACGAGGCCGGCGTTGTTCGAGTCGGGGTCGCCCTGCTGCCAGTAGTTGCCCTGGATCAGCGTCGGGTCGTTGTTGCCGAGGTCGTCGCGATAGTCGGTGTGCCGGCTCGCGACGTTGGAGTACGAGGCGTTGTAGAGGACGTTGCCTTCGATCGTCTCGTACGTGCAGCCGTTGTCCGTGTAGACGTTCTTGCCGAGACCGTTCTGGTCGTAGATGACGTTGCCGAGCACCTTCTCGCCATCGGCCATCGAGGTGCCGGTGATGCCCTGGGTGTAGATGCCACCCCCGTCGTCGAGCATGAGCATGTAGTCGTAGATGAGGTTGTGGCTGATCTCGTTGTTGTGGGAGAAGTTCGGCGTCGGCGGATCACCGATCTTGTCCGGCCAGCCGCCCCAGCCCATCGAGATCGCGCTGTATGCGACGTGGTTGATCTGGTTGTGCGTGATGACGTCGTGCTGCGAATAGCCGTTCACGATCGCGACGCCGCCGTGGTACTCGCGCGGCAGGTCGTACAGATGGTTGTCCGCGACCGTGACGTCGCGGGTGATGTCGGCGTCGTCGGTGGTCTGCGCCTTGTCGACGCCACCGATCTCCAGGCCGTTGCCGGAGATGTCGGTGAAGATCGAGCCCTGCACCGTCGCGTCCTGTGTGCCGTCGCCGAGATCGAGGCCGGCCGCACCGAGGTGCGCGAACACGTCGTCGCGGAACCCCACATCGTGCACGTAGGACGCCGACACGTTGCCCGGCTCCTTCGTCCACGCTCCGAACGGGCAGGTGCCGTTGTCGACGTACTGGCACAGGCCCTCGACGGCCCAGCCGTCGTCGCCCGTGATCTGGTAGCCGGCCTGGATCTCGGAGAATCCCGTCGGTGTCGAGGGGCCGAGCCACGTGGCATACGAGAACTGGATGCCGTTGAAGTCGACGTCGTGCACCGGCGCAGTCGGCGTGCCCTGCTCGACGACGAGGGCCTGCAACGCCGGGGCTTCGACGTCGGCCCGAGCCAGGTCCTCGCCGCGGCGCGGCATGTAGTAGACGGTGTGCGCGCCGCGGTCGAGGTACCACTCACCCGGTTGATCGAGGAGTTCAAAGGCGTTCTCGAGATACGTGGGGTGGGCGCCGTTCGTCAGGCTGCCTGGGCCGACCATGCTCACCGTACGCCCAGGTATGTCGGGGAATTCGACCCGCTTGGTGGAGTTGTCCCAGCACGGCTGGGCCATGGTGATCGTCGTGCCGTCGATGCCCGCGATCGGGCAGCGTGGCTGGGTCCACTGACCGAGCCCGTCCCGTTGCACGTTCCAGAGCGCCTCCCCCGCGGTGTAGACGAACTCCATGTCCGACGGATTGCGCCAATGCGCCAGCACGTCGGACGACGCGGTGTAGCCGGTGGCGGTCCTCGTCAGCTGCACCGGAACGGAGCCGGAGGCGCGGGCCGCGCGCACGCCGTTCACGTAGAGCTGCCGGGTGTTGTCGAGGTCGCTGGGCGCCGGCGCGGACCACAGGCCCGGACGCCCCGCGACCGGCTGCCATCCCGCGACGCGCAGCCCGCCGGACACGACGGTGCCGGGCGAGCCCTGCCAGGTCACGTGGTGACCGTTGCTGCCCGAGTCGGACGCATCGAGCGTGAGCGGTGCGGTGAGCCGGAATGTGCCGGGTGCGAGCTGGACGACGATGTCGCGTTGCATGTGGTGGTTCTGGTCGCGAACGCGTTGCTGCGCCTCGGTGATCGAGCACGGCAGGACAGCGATACACGCCGCTGCGAAACCGTGCGGCGCGGCATATAGCGTGATCGGGCCGGTTGGGTCGGCCGTGGCGGCCGACGTCAGCGCGGGCGTTCCGAGCATCCCGGCGGATGCGACGGCGGTAAGCAGCAA
>JBPYES010000173.1:0-9799 GCA_051984825.1 Jatrophihabitantaceae bacterium | reverse complement strand
GCGGTGAGGGTTTCGGCGCAGAGGAGTCCGATGAGGACGGTGATTTGGAAGCGGGCGGCGTCGCCGGCGCTGGCGCCGCCGAGCAACGCGCCGGCGAACGCACCGGGGAGGGTGACGAGGCCGACGGTGCGGGTGGTGTCCAGTACCGGGACGATCGCTTCGACGATGCTGTAGCGGGCGACATCGCGTAGGGCTTGGCGGGCGGTGGCGCCGATGGACAGCCAGGCTTCGATTTCGTCGCGGCGGCGGTGGATGCCATCGGCGAGGCGGCGGCCGGTGAGGGTGGCTGCGGTCATGGTGCCGCCGATGACGATCCCGGAGACGGCCACGAGGGTGCGCACGTCACGGGTGAGGGTGGGCAGTCCGACGATGATGCCGATTGTGACTGCGGATCCGGCGGCGCAGGCGAGCACGACCGCGCGCGTGGCGCCAGGTTGGCCGCGTAGCCGGCGCGCGGCCGTGCCGGTGGCGACACTGAACATGACCGCGATCACGGCGATGGAGGTAGCTGGCGCCGCGAACACGCCGCGCAGTGCGGCGGCGATCAACGCCAGCTGCACGCTGGCGCGAATAGCGGCGAGCAGCACGGCGCGGCGCTGCCCCACCCCGGCCGCGGTCAACACAATCAGCGCGATGGCCAGCAGCAGGGTCAGGCCGACGCCCAGGCGCAGATCTGCACTCACGAGCTCATCGTGGCCGCGTGGGCCGACGTGGCTACCGCGGGTTAGCCGCTATGGGCGCCGGTTGGGCTGACGTGAATGGTGGCGGCGGTCAGTCTCGGTACGTACGCCAATAGGTGATCTTCGGCGTGGTGGGCGAGGTCGTGGGCTGCGGCGACGCTGAGGTGTGGATCGACCTCCACGTCGGCTTCGGCGCGCAGTGTGTGCCCGATCCATCGGATGCGCAGTTCGCGAACCTGTTCGATGCCCTCCACCGAGCGGATCGCGGTGCTGGCTTGGTCGACGAGCTCGGGTTCGACGGCGTCCATGAGGCGCGCGCCGACCTGGCGGATGGCGGAGCGGAGGACGCCGAGGATTGCGACGGTGATCAACAGGCCGACCACCGGGTCGGCCCATGCCCATCCGAGTGCGACGCCGCCGGCGCCGAGCAGCACGGCGAGCGAGGTGAACCCGTCGGTGCGGGCGTGGAGTCCGTCGGCGACCAGTGCAGCTGAGCCGATGCGCCGCCCGACCACGATGCGGTAGCGCGCGACCAGCTCGTTGCCGAAGAATCCGATCAGTGCCGCGCCCGCCACGGGCCACAGGTGCGTGACCTGCTGCGGGTTGATCAGCCGCCGGATCGACTCGAAGGCGGCCAGCCCGGAGGACAACGCGATCATGCCGACGACGAACAGGCCGCCCAGGTCTTCGCCGCGGCCGTAGCCGTAGGTGTGCCGTTTCGTCGGCGGGCGTCGCGCAAGCGCGAATGCCACCAGCAACGGCACCGCGGTAAGCGCGTCCGCGAAGTTGTGCAGCGTGTCGCTGAGCAGCCCTATCGATCCGGACAGCAGCACCACGATCAGTTGAATACCCGCGGTCACGCCCAGACCCGCCAGGCTGATCAGCAACGCCCGCTGACCTGCGGCGTTCGCCTCCAACGCACCATCGATCTGATCAGCCGAGTCATGACTGTGACCGCCGAGCGCATCGGAGAGCGCATGCTTCAACCCGCTCCAGCCACCGGCCGCTTCTTCGTGATCACGGCCCTCGTGGCGGTGGTCCTCATGCGCTTCCACCTCGTGGGACACAACGCCGAGGTTACGGCTTTGCGAACAAATGATCTAATTGCGATCGGCTCGCAATAACCCCGCCGGAGGCGTAACCGCGTTCACCAGTGATGCGCGTCATCGGCAAGTCAGCGCGCGGCCAGCGGCCGCTGCGGACGTTGCTCTCGGTGGCGCAGGCGCCACGGTTGACCGTCCGGCTGGCCGAGCAGGATGGGAGCTGCGAAGGGCGGGCGAAGCGCGAAGCCAAACGACGAGTCAGCGAAACAAAGACCGCACGACGCATCGACCGCCTTGCGCTGTTCGTTCTGCAGCAAGGCTCAGAAGGACCTCACCAATGGCCTCGTGGGAGGCGCGAACGGTGCATGCATCTGTCTTGCTTGCGCTGAGCTCGCCGTCGAAATACTCAGATCCCCACGCGCGGGGTAGGCGCTCCAACTGCGAGATCGCCAGCCTCGCTCGCTCGTCGGCCAGCGCGCCCGACCAGCGGCAATTGCGTGAACATCCCCGACGGCGCAGCGCGTGCAAATGTATACGGTGTCGCGGTGTAGCGCAGTGACTCAAGCCGCCGATAGCCGCCGTTGAGGGCGGCTATCGACATTGCTTTCCGCGCGCTGCCGACCCGCGAATATCAGTCGTGTGGGGCGGACTGTGGGGGCAGGGCGAATCACCCGCGCGGTTCGACTCGCCCGGTCACGGCGTCGATGTCGTAGCCGAACGGAACACATGCCGGCACGTCGGCCACGAGGAACGAGGAGACGTCGTTGAGGTCTTCGGTGCCGGCGGGACTGCCGGTCGTCGGCTCGATGTGGTACGTGATGAGCTGCGTGTCCCCGTCGGGGATCTTGTCCGGGTGGATGGTGAACAAGCCGCGATCAGTCGACGCGGACATCGGCTCAATCCAGGGGTCGTGCGCGCGCAGGTACGCCTGAAAGGCCGTCGGGTCGCGAAGTCCCGGGTCGATCCTCGGGACGGCGTGCCCGGGGATGACCACGAACGACGTCGTGCACGCGCCTGGTGCCGAGTGGGGCATCACCACCGTGCGTGCACCCGCCTGCGCCAGGTCGGCGTTGAGCGCTGCCGGGTCGCGCAGTTGGTCCCAGTGCACGGCCACGTCGACCGAGCCGTCGGAGTGCCGGGTGACGGCGTAGGCCGCGTTGGTCGGGTGCCCACGCGACCAGGGCGTGGCGACCACTCCTGCGATCGCCGCGGCGATCGCCGCAGACCCGCCGACCGCCGCCAGGGCGACGCGACGGCGCACGGCCCTGCGCGACCGCGGCGTCTGCGGCTGGGCAACGATCCGCTCGAGCAGTGCCTGGGCTGCGACGCTGTGCGGGTTAGGTGCGGGCTGGGTGGCTGCCGGGTCGGCGGCGCGCAACATGGTGCGGGCGGTGTCGGTGGTCGTCATGGTGTTTTGGTCCCTTCGATGCGTCCGACAGAAACGGTGCTGTGCGGTCCCGGTTCGATCGCGTTCAGGCGTTGGGCGAACCGACGCCGGGCGCGATGCAACCGGACCTTCAGCGCCGTCGGCCGGCATCCGAGCGCTGCCGCAGCCTCGTCGATGTCCAGGCCGTCCCATTCGGTCAGCCGCAGCACTTCCTGGTCGCGTGACGAGAGTTGGGCGAGGACGGCGCGTACGCGCAGCTGCTCGTCGATCGCGCCGGTGGGGTCGTCGACCGGCAGGACGGATGCGCGAACGTGCTGAACGAGACGCTCGCGGCGGTCACGCCCGCGCATCTCGTTCGCGATCACCTTGCGGGCCGTGGCGTAGAGCCAGGCGCGGGGGTAGTCGGCCGGTATGTCGGCTAGCCGGCGCCAGGCGACAAGGAACGTGCCGGACACCACGTCACTCGCGGCGTCGACGCCGACGCGGCGGGTGGCGTAGCGCATCAGGTCGCTGTAGTGAGCCGCGAACAGTGACTCGAACCGCGCCCTAGCTTCGTTCGGATCCATACCCATAACTTGTCCGCCAGGGCCAGCTCAGTTACAGTCCTCCGCGCTCAGATAAGTCTCCCATCGTGAACTCTGACGGCGGCCCTCCGAAATACCGCGCGCGGCCGCTGTCCCCGCGGCTTTGTCGCTGACAGGTCCTGGCTCCGTCTTGGTGAGTCTTGCGGACGTAGCTGCGAGCAGCGTCTGGGCAGGCGCGTGGCGTCTACCTGATGGGCACGGGAGTTTCCCGCGTGTGGCTGGCTGCGTCGGGCGGGGTAGGTGCGGTGCTGCGCCGGCGTGCGCGGGGCAGGTGGCGGTCGTTGATCCACCAGAAGCAGAAGCCGATCAGGATCACGGCGACGCCGGCGAACAGCGCAGTCTCGGCCCATTGGAAGGGCCAGTACCGGCTGGGCGGCTGGTAGAAGATGGTCTGGTGGTAGCCGGCCATGCAGTTGTGCTTGGCAACACAGGGGTCACCGAGGTTGACTCGTATCACGGCGACGGTGTGGCCGGCGGGGTCAGTGGTCCGGCTGGTGCCGATCCAGGAACCCTGAGGAATCTGGCTCGCAGCGGGCGCCTTGACCGCTTTCACCGGAGCCGAGCCGGGCTCTGGCATGGACGCGGTGACGTGCAGAGGAGTAGCGAAGTGGGGACGCACCCACTCGAGGACGACCAGGCGCGCGGCGATGTAGCCGACGAACGTGGTGGCCATCGCCGGCAGGGTGCGGCGGATCAGCAGCCCGGCGATCAGCCCTAGGGCGAAGGCGAACGCTGCGTAGCCCATGGGCACGACGTCGCGTTGCGAAAAGATGGTTGGGTCGAACTTGGTATCACTGAGCCCGTCCAGCGGCGTGAACCACCAGGTGACCAGCCAGCTCAGCAAGCCGGATGCGGCCACACTGGCTGTGCCCACGACGGCGATCTTGGCGGCTAGCCACCGGGTGCGGGTGATGCTCTGCGTCCAGGCCAGGCGGTAGGTGCCGGTGTCGAATTCGCGGGCGAGGAGCGGCGCGCCCCAGAACACGCCGGTTACGGCTGGCAGGAGCATGATCAGGACGCTGCCGAGCAGGGTCTGCAGCAAGCGGTAGTGGTTGGTGAAGGCGGCGGTGACCGTGTCGCAGTCCCCGGTCGTGGAGCAGCCGGGGATGCCGCTGACGTCGTAGAGATGCCGTAGCCGCAGGCCGGTCACCAGGAGGACGACCGCGAGGACCGCCAATGCCCCGAACACCACGGCGGCTTGGGTGCGGAACTGCCGCCAGGCCATCCACATCATTGCGGCACTCCCGTCAGCCGGCCGTTGCCTCTGGGGGCCGGCGTGCTGGCTTGGCTCATGTAGGCGAGGACCAGGTCCTCCAGGCCGACCTGCTCCACCGTCCAGGCCGGGTCCAGGATCGGAGCATCGCTTTGCACGAGCAGCGTGGACTGCCGGTCGGTGTGACGGGCGGTGACGACGTGCTGCCCGGCGGGGAGCCGGTCAGGATCGCGGCGCGGGCCGGTGAGCAGGTGGTGGGTGGCCAGTAGCTGGTCGACGTCGCCGGCGAGCCGGACCCGGGATGCGACCAAGATGATCAGATAGTCGCAGACGCGCTCGAGGTCGGCGACCAGGTGCGAGGACAACAGGACGGTGATGCCCTGGTCGGCAACCACCTCCATCAGGCTTTGCAAGAACTCCCGCCGGGCGAGCGGGTCGAGGCTGGCCACCGGCTCGTCGAGGATCAGCAGCTGCGGCCGCTTGGCCACCGCGACGGTCAGTGCCAGCTGGGCGCGCTGCCCCGACGACAACTTGCCGGCCCGCTGCGCCGGGTCGAGTCCGAGTTGCGCGATGCGACCCTCGGCGAGTTCGCGGTCCCAGCCGGGGTTGAGGTGCGCGCCCATGCGCAGGTGGTCGGCGACGCTGAGCGTGGAGTAGGTCGGGGTCTCCTGGGCCATGAAGCCGACCCGGGCGAGTTCGGCCGGCCCGCGCGCGGGCGCGGCGCCCAGGACGTCGATGTGCCCGCGGGTCGGGGCGAGCAGGCCGACCGCGATGTTGAGCAGGGTGGTCTTGCCGGCCCCGTTCGGGCCTACCAGTCCGACGACGCGACCGGACGGGACGGACAGCGCGCAGTCGATCAGCGCCCACCTGCGGCGATACCGCTTGCTCAGGCCCTCGGCCTGCAAGACGGCGCTCACGCTATGTCCTGTTCTGCGCTGGCCCGAAAGGCGTCCCGGAACAGGGCCTCGATGCTCTCCTCGTCCAGGCCGGCCCGGCGCGCCTTGGCCAGCCAGCGGATCAGGTCGCGGCGCAGCGGCGCGTGTGCGGCCAGGGATCCGTCGCGCAGCGTCCCGGTAACGAACGTGCCGACGCCAGGGCGGGGCGAGACCAGCCCGCTGTGCTCGAGTTCCTTGTACGCCTTGAGCACCGTGTTGGGGTTGATCGCCAGCTGGCCCACCGCCTCCTTGACAGTCGGCAGCTGGTCACCCTCATCCAGCAGGCCCAGGCGTAGCGCGCGGCGCACCTGATCCACGATCTGGCGATATGGCGAGACACCCGAGCGGGCGTCGAGATGGAACTCGATCACCGGCACTCACTCCATTTATCTAGGGACCTAGATGAATGAGACGCCCGAGGTCGACGCTCGTCAAGCAACAGCCGGATTCTCTTAGTTCACCTTTACCTACGCCTGGCCGTCGGCCAGGACAAGTCCGGCTGATCGACCGAGGTCTCACTCGAACGTGTCGGCTCCGCGAGCGTGAAGCATCATCTAGTCAGCGCTCTCGCACGTCCAATGTTCACGTGATGACGAACGGCGGGGTTGACGATCTCGCGTCAGGAGGGGTTGCAAGCTCGATGTTGGTGTTGTGGGCGCGGCACGGACAGAATCATGCCAACCTGACCGGCCAGTTCTCGCACCGTCGCCTCGATCTGGACCTGACCGCCCGTGGCCGGGAACAGGCCGAAGGGTTGGCTGCCGCGTTCGCCGCCAGGCTCAGCGAGGCTCACGAGCTGCCGGTCCTGTTCAGCTCGCCGCTGCGCCGCGCGCTGCAGACTGCCGAGATCGTGGCGACGCGACTCGGCGTCGCTGTCGAGGTGCTAGATGGGCTGCGCGAGGTCAATGTGGGTGACTTGGACGGGCGCGCCGATGCTGAGGCGTGGCGAATCTACGACTCAGTGCTCGCCGATTGGCGATTGGGCCACTATGAGCGCAGCTTTCCCGGCGGCGAGGACTGGCATCAGCTCTGCACCCGCTTGCACAGCGCACTGTGCCGCATCGCGGCCGCTGGCGCCGGGGACACCGCCGTGGTGATCGCCCACGGCGCCAACCTGCGAGCCGCCCTGCCTGGTCTGGCTCACGTGGCTGACCCCGGCAGCGACCTAGACACCGGCCAATTCGCCGACTTGCTGGTCACCGCGACCGCCACCGCGGTCCGGGTCCAGCTGTTGGCGTGGCGACCGAACGCTACCTAACCCACACGGCTGGTGCTTCACGCCTGGGCCGAGTTCCTGAAGGAGGGTTCGGAAGGGACCACGCGATGACAGACACTGAGGTGGTGCCGCGCAAGCCGGATCGTCGCGAGCGGGCAAAGCGCCGCTGGTCGACGCCGGCCTGGAGCATGGTGGTGACGAAGGTGTGCTGCTGCACGTGTGGGCGTATTCGCGGCAGCTGCACTCCGGCGATCGTGGCGGGGCGGTGCAGCCCGGCGGGTGGCGCAGTGGCGGTCCGTGCGGGTGCCGCGTCGGCTGCGCAGCGCCCTGCGCGAGTGACCGCACCTGCTCTGCTTCGAAGCCTCACCGGTGGTCGCCACGCCAATCAAGGATCGGCTCGCACGGCCGGTCGTCGACGCCAAGCCCAACGTCGGAGCTGCGAGTTCGCGGTCCACGAGGTGACCGCGCGAGGAGGCGGCTATGTCGAATGAGCCCACTGCAAGTAGTGGTTCCCAGCTGCCCGAGGAGCTGGCCCGCTGGGTGCAACCGATAGGCGGTGCTGGGGCGAAGCTCGTGCCTGCCTGGTTGCGCCCGCACCGTGGTGAGCAGCGATGGTCGGTGCTGGCCGTCATCCTGTTCGTGATCGGCGTTCAATTGGCCTTGCCGGACAAGTTCGTGCTGCGGCCGCGCACCGCGGCGCCGTCGCTGGAGGCCGCGCTGTGCCTCGTCCTGGCGATTCGCAACCCGGGACCCCTCCGTGCAGACCGGCCGTTGCTTCGCCGGTTGTCGTTACTGCTGGTGAGCATCCTCGCCATAACGAACGCAGTCTCGACGGGACTGCTGGTGCACGTGATCGTGAGCGACGGCAAGGTCAGCGCGGACAAGCTGCTGGCCTCCGGCGCCGCCATCTGGCTGTCGAATGTGATCGCGTTTGCCTTGTGGTACTGGGAGTTCGACCGAGGTGGCCCCGCGGCGCGTGCGGCGGGCGGTCGCGGCCGAACCGACTTCCTGTTTCCCCAGATGAGCGATCCGCGCCTCGATCCCGAATGGCGGGCGACGTTCCTCGACTACCTGTACGTTGCATTCACGAATGCGACCGCGTTCTCCCCCACCGACACGATGCCGTTGAGCCGGTGGGCAAAACTTCTGATGCTCGTGCAGGCGCTCATTTCGTTGGTCACGATCGGGCTTGTGGCCGCTCGCGCGGTCGGTGTTCTTCCGTCTGGATGAGGAATGCCGCGGACAGAGCTCGTCGGCACGATGCGTAGTCAATCGTTGTGCAGCGCGTTACAGTTCGACTGGCTCTGCGGTTAAGCCGTTCGGGAGAGTGAGCTCCTGAAAAAGGGAGAGACGTTCAAGCTGGAGTACAAATGGTGGAACAAAAGGCCGGCCGGTCACGCTAAAGTCCACCGGGTTGGGCAAGGCGTTGCAGCGCTACGAGAAGAACAAGGCCAATCCGTGGCCACATTGCAGGCCTTGCTGGAAGTGGATGCGGCCCGCAAGAGAGCCATCGCTTTGTGCGACAGTCGCCACGCCGAAACCAAGTCGGCGCTGCAGAAGGTTGACGCGCTCGACTTTGCGGTCAAGGTTAATCAGCGGAGGGTCGTCCAAGAAGAGATCGGCAAAATCACGAAGGCTATTGACAAGCTGCAAAGCTTGGTCGTGGGCGTGCCGAAGCTTCTGGCCCAGCACTAGAAGGCTACGGACCCCCATGAGCAGAGCAGGCTCGCGACGGAGATCCGCGTCAATACGGAGTACATCTTGAACAAGGTGACTCTCGGGAGCAGCGCTACAGATGGGCTGCAGCAGCAACAGGCGACGCTCACGCACTATCCCAGCCTGTGGTCGACGTTCACGAAAGCCAAGGGCGATTTCGAAAAGCTCGTTCCGAGGGCACGCCAAATCATCTCGGAGACACGCAGCTTTAAATAGCCACTAGGGAGATCCGGCACGTGACATGATCGAGGGCATTTCGGATGGAGATCGATCCGTCAGATGTCGTCGATGCTCTGCGGAGACCTCAGAGATAGGTGTCTGGTACTGGGCCGACGATCCCCACGTGGTTGCGCTGGCTCCTCCGAGACCACGACAGACGCGTGCACGACATTCGGCGGCCCGTACACGAAACTGCCAGGCCCACAGGCTCCCGGTGTTCTTCGACATGCATCACGTAGGTGCCTTCCAAGACGTAGAAGGCCTCCGCAGCGTCTCGGTGAACATGCAGCGGCGGACCGAATCCGGATGGCTCCCCTTGGGTCTGGAGGACTGTGAACGCTCCCGACGTTGCGGGAGCATCGGCAAGGACGACAGCTTCGAAATTCCCGAGGGGCAGATCCCGCAAGCATCTGCGAGCCCGCCACTGCATGACCGCGTGCAACGCTCATCGGCAGCACCGCGCGCGATTCGCGGCAGAGTCGACGCTTTCGCTTCGAAGCGGCAGCCCGGGGGTGATCAGCATTACGGTGATCAACTCCCCGGGCTACCTCAGGTGGGAATCGGTCAGCTGAGTACGGCGGCGGGCGCCGCGTCCGTGATGGGGCTTTGCGTGGTCCGGATCTGGTAGCCGCGGCCCTGCACCCCGACGAACACACCGTGGCAGGTGACCTGCGAGGAAGCCGGGTACTTGCCCCACGGCCCCTCGGCGTAAACGGTGTCCACGCCGGCCATTCCCTCGAGGATCGCGGGGATCGACGCGCCGCCGGCGATCGTGCCGTCGGCGTTGCGGTAGCCGACGGTGCCGC
>JBPYES010000172.1:0-3039 GCA_051984825.1 Jatrophihabitantaceae bacterium | reverse complement strand
ACCGAACGTTCCCGGGCCGCGGGACCCGGCCGCGAGGAACGCGGTTCCGAACAACAACTCGGTCCAGGAGAAGTCAGCCAGTTCCTCCTGCATAGCTAGGCGAATCGCCTCCCAGGGGCGGCGCGTGATCCACTCATCTATGGATGCGAAAGGCCGCAGAATTGCGGTTCCCAGCTGCGCCAGCCGTCGGGGGGTGTTGTCGGGAATCTTGAGATCCAGCACGACCCAGCGTCCGCCTGCGGAGAGGGCGACGGCGCCGTGGGCGATGACCTCCGCGCATTCGGGCACCTGGGACAGGGCGTACGTGGACAGGATCGCGTCGACCCGCGTCGGGAAGTCGAAGCCGGCCGCGTCGGCTTGCACGAGGCTGACATTGCTCCAGCCGTTGCTGGCTATCCGATCACGGGCCTGGGCGAGCATCGCGTCGGTCAGATCGACGCCGACGATCCGACCGTCGGGACCGATCGCCTCCTCGATGAGCGGGAAGTTGAGACCTGTGCCGCAGGCGATGTCGACCACGCTGTCACCCGGACTCAGGCCGAGTTCTTGTACGGCCCGGCGGCGTTGTGCCCGCTGGGGATAGCCCGGCGCGGGATACAACCGGGAGGTGATGTCGTAGTGCTTCGCCTTCTTGCGGTACGTCTCGATCAGGCGCTCTTGCGAACCGTCGATCTGGCGCATGGTGTGCGCCGACCTCGGTAGCCGCGTGGCGGGACCGCGCGCCGTTCTCATCTAGGACTCCGAGGCGTTCGACGTAGCGGCCTCAACAGCGGCCTTGATCAACGCCATCTCGAGATTGCTGACACGCCGAATCCTGCTTCGGAGAATGCTGCCGGGGACCGCGCGCATGATGCCCGCGAGGTCGACCTCGATCCACATTGTGGCGTCGGTCTGCTTATCGGCCATCGGCTCGAGTTCCATTCCCCAGCGCGCCACGGAAGTACCCATCGGCCCGGCGAACGCCACGGAGTGGGGCGCCTCGACAGCAGTCACCTCCTGGCTGCGGCGGTGAGTCCACCACAGGTCCTTCGCCCGCTGGTCAATTCGCGAGCCGGGCCGAAGCGGAGCGCCTCCGCGAACCCAGCATTCGAGAACAGTTGGCGCCCACTGCGGCCAGCGTTCGACATCACAGACATACGCCCACACCTCACCGACGCTGCTGTCGATCGTTATCCGGCTCTCGGTTGTGATCAGGCGGACTTTGCGTTGATCACGTTCCGGTGGCACCAGGCCAGCGGCGTGCCGTTGTGGGTCACCGGGTACGGCGGGGTCAGCCACGAACGGCCTCCATCGTCCGCGGCGCCGGATCGGGTCGTCTCGACTCGCCCGGCTGCCTCTGGTCGCGAAGGTGGCGAACGGCGTCTGTCAGCAGCAGGCCCGCGCCTGGGGTAACTGCAGCCAGCATGAGTACCGCATAGAGGGTGGCGACCGTAACCCCGGTGGCCGCACCGAGCCCGGCTGCGGCGAAGGCCCAGGCGGCGGCTCCTTCCCGGAGCCCCCACCCGCCGACACTCACAGGGATCACCATCGCACACTGGACCACCAGCAGCAGCGCTACCAGTTCGCCCAGGGGTGCGGTGCTGCCGGCGACCCGGGCCGCGATGACGAACGTGGCAGTGTGCCCGGCGACGACCAGCACCGAGGCCAGCATGAGCTGGGGCCAGACCGCTGGGGCCAACAGGCCGTGACGAAAGTCGGCGGAAACGGCTCGGGCAGCGCGTGTCAGGCGCGACCGACCGCGGCGAGCAGCGCCATGCACGACCAGCGCAGCACACGCGGCTATGCCTGCGATGCCCGCCAGAACGTACGGCAGCGCGGGCCGGACCGGTGACGGCAGCGTCAGCAACACGACGGCGGTCAACGCAGCCTGGATAACCTGACCGCACAGCCGTTCCCACGCCACGGCACGCACTCCCCGCACCACGTCTCCAGCTCGCCGGCCGTGCGTGACCGCCCGGTGCACGTCGCCGACAACCCCGCCGAAGAGCACGGAGTTGAGGAACAGCGAACGGTAGTAAGCACTGACTGCGCCTGACAGGCCAATGTCGACGCCGAGCGCGCGAGCGACGGCCCGCCAGCGCCAGGCCGAACACACGGTGGTCAGGGCAGTGAGCGTGACGGCGGCCGCGACCGCGGGCCACGTGACGGCGCGCAGCCCGTCCTTGAACGGTGCCGCGCCCAGCTGCCGCCAGAGAAACCACAGCACGGTAACGCCGGCGGCCAGACGTAGCAGGGACGGGCCGACCCGGCGGACCGCCGGCCCGATCACGAGCGGACCTGATGACAAGCCCACGCAGGGTTACACGGGCCGGCCTGGCACATAGTTCAACCGCCTCGCTGCGCGGCTAGGACGCAGGGTTGCTGTAGATCCGGTCGGGCTTGACCAGGACTACCGCCCGCCGCTCCTCGGCCATGACACGGTCATATTCCGCCCAGTTATCGTGCGTGCCGCCGGCGCACGTGAACGCCTCCCGCAGCAGGACACGCAGCCGCTCGGCATCGATCGCGGCGTGCGGATCGTCCGGGCCAATGATCTGTGCCCGGCCCTCAACGCTGGCCCATCGCCATCCAGAGCGGAAGGTGGCCGCCAGCTGCGGACGACGGCGCAAGTTCGCAAGCTTCACTCTGCCGTAGGTCACGAATACGAACGACGGCTCGCCGCTGATCGGGTGCGCCATCACACCGGCGTTGACCAGCGACGATTGCACGGTGCCGTCGGCACGTACCGTCGAGACCACGGCGAGACCCTGCTCCTCGCGGCCCAGTGATGCGAACTCGTCGAGGCTCACCACGGATCCATCCTGCACCTTTGCCCGTGGCGCATTGTGTTGATCCACGGTCGCAACAATCATCTCGCCGAACAACATGGGGGCCGGGCGCACGCCCGGCCCCCCATGTGAGTCAGTTCCCGTGGACGGCCGCGATCAGATCGGGCACCAGGTTGACTGCGTTCGGTGTGCCGAGGCCCGTCACCGGGTCCCAACCGGTCGTTGCCGCGTAGTTCGGATCCTGCGGGTTGTTCAACAGGTCGTTGTTGCC
>JBPYES010000171.1:0-5923 GCA_051984825.1 Jatrophihabitantaceae bacterium | reverse complement strand
CCTCCTGGCCGGACTGACCGCCGAGCAGATCGACAATTGGCTGCGCGACCAGGGCTGGACCCCGCGCCGCCTCGCCAACGCGGTAGCACGCACCGCCCAGCAGCTCGCGTCGTGACGCTGAGCGCAGCCCCCGCCCCCAACGCCCCACCGCCCCCGCGCGATTCCGTGCGCCATCCCGTGCGATGATCTTGGAGTTGCGGTTGCTATTCGACCAAAGGTCTAAGATCACGCCGAGCCGGGACGCGGGACGCGGCCGGACGTCGTATCGCGCGTTACTCGTTAAAGGTGTTCTGCGCGGCTTCGAGCCCCTCGAACAGCAGTGCCTCGACCGCGTCCGCGGCCCGGTCGACGAGATAGCCGAGGTCCTTGCGCTCAGCCGCGGAGAAGTCGCGCAGCACGTAGTCCGCAGGGTCCTGCCGCCCCGGCGGCCGGCCGATGCCGAACCGTACCCTGGCGTATTCACGACTCCCGAGCGAGGCGGTTGCAGAACGCAGCCCGTTGTGGCCACCGTCGCCGCCACCACGCTTGATCCGCAACGTTCCGAACGGCAGGTCGAGGTCGTCGTGCACGATTGTGAGCCGATCTACAGGAATCTTGTAGAACCGTGACACCGCGACGATCGACCCGCCGGACTCGTTCATGTACGACCTGGGCTTGGCCAGCACGACCGGCACCTCGCCGAGTCTGCCCTCGAGCACGTCGCAGCGCCCACGGCTGCGAAATCGTCCGCCCATGCGCTCGGCCAGCACGTCGACAACGAGGAACCCGACATTGTGCCGCGTGCCCGCGTATCGGGGCCCCGGGTTGCCCAGCCCGACAACGAGCTGGCGATCCGCGGCTCCCGCGGACCGCGACGGCCAGTGCACGCGCTATTCGGACGAGCCCTCGGCCTCGTCGGCCGCTGCTTCCTCGGCCTCCGGCGCCTTGGCCTCGCCCTCGACTTCCTCTGCCAGATCGGCCGCCGTTGGAGCCTCTTGGATGAGCACGAGCACCTGCTGTGGATCGGAGATCAGCACCGAGCCCGAAGGCAGCGTCAGGTCGCCGGCGGTAACGTGCGAACCGATCTCGAGGCCCTCGATGTTGACCTCGATCTCGGACGGCAGATGCGTTGCCTCGGCCTCGACACTGACGACGGAGCTCTCCTGGGCGAGGAGGCCGCCGCGGGCAACCTCGCCGACGACGATGATCGGCACGTCGATGGTGACCTTCTCACCACGGCGCACCGCAAGCAGGTCGACGTGCTCGTAGACACCCTTGATGGGGTGCCGCTGGATCGCCTTCGGGATCGCGAGCTCCTCGGCACCGTTGAGGCTCAGTGTGAGCAGCACGTTGGCGCCGCCGTGCTTGATGGCGTGCCCGAATTCGCGCGCAGGCAGTGAAACGTGCCGTGGCGGGGCGCCATGTCCGTAGATGACGGCAGGGATCTTGCCGGCACGACGGGTGCGGCGAGCGCCGCCCTTGCCGAACTCGGTACGGGGCTCGGCCGGCAGGCGGACCTCGGACACGGTGACGCTCCTCACTTCACAAAAGGACTTTGTCGCAGATGTCGCCGCGCCGAGGATGACACCGCGTCGATGACGGCCACACCATCGGTGCGGTCCCTCGCCGGGGCAACTTGCCTAGCCTACCGGCGCGGCCAGGTCACGTCGAACGCCGGGCGGTCAACTCGATCTCGATGCGCATGCGCGGGTCGGCCAAGCCGCACTCAATCATCGTCGCTGCCGGGCGGACGCTGTCGAAGTAGCGCCGCAGCACCGGCCAGCACGACTCGAAATCCGTGCGGTCCGGCAGCAGATAGCGCACCCGGACGACGTCCTCGAACGTCGCTCCTGCCTCGCCGAGCGCGGCGCCGATATTGGCCAGACACTGCTCGGCCTGCGCCGCCACGTCGTCCGGGATCGTCATCGTGGCGTAGTCGAAGCCGGTCGTCCCGGATACGAACACCCACTCGCCGTCGACGACCGCGCGGCTGTAGCCGATCTGTTCTTCGAACGTGGATCCGGAGGAGATGCGCGTGCGTTCTGTCATGCGGTTAGTGTCGCCGCATGCCGGTCCGTGTGCGCGTTCCTGCGAAGGTCAATCTGCACCTGGCCGTGGGTCCGCTACGCGCAGACGGCTACCACGAACTGGTCACGGTGTTTCACGCCGTCGATCTGTGCGACGACGTGGTCGCCTCGCCGGCCGAGGGAATTCAGCTCGCGATCACCGGCGAGGGCGCGGCGGACGTGCCTCCGGACGAGCACAACCTGGCCTGGCGGGCGGCGGCGCTGCTCGCTGCCCGGACCGGGGTCCCGCCGAACGTCCGGCTCGAGATCGCCAAGGCGATCCCGGTCGCCGGCGGGATGGCCGGCGGCTCGGCCGACGCAGCCGCGGCACTCGTCGCCTGCGACCGGCTGTGGCGAACCGGATTGCCGCGTACGGCGCTGGCCGAGCTGGCCGCCGAGCTGGGCAGCGACGTGCCGTTCGCGCTGCTCGGCGGTACCGCCGTGGGTACCGGACGGGGCGAGCGGCTCACCCAGGTCTCCACGAACACGACCCTGCACTGGGTGTTTGCCCTTGCCGAGCAGGGCATTTCGACGGCGGACGCATACCGGGAGCTGGACCGTCTGGGTGGCGGCTCGACGACACCGCCCGACGCGATGCTGGATGCGCTGCAGCACGGTGATCCGAAGCTGATCGCAGCCAGGCTGTACAACGACCTTCAGCCGGCTGCATTGTCGCTGGCCCCCGATCTCCAGCGCACCCTCGACGCCGGCCGGGAGCTGGGCGCGCTGGGCGGGATCGTGTCCGGGTCAGGGCCCACATGTGCGTTCGTGGCAGCGAGCCCCGAGGATGCGGCGCGCCTCGCCGCGGCGCTCCAAACCGAGGGAGTGTGCCGGATCGCCCGTGTCGCAACCGGTCCGGCACCAGGCGCTGCTTAGGACGCGGCGCCCGGAGACCTACCCGCGCGTCTGGATGCTCAGGGTGGGCTTGGGCTCCAGACCGCGCAGGCCGTTCCAGCCGAGGTTCACGAGGTGCGCGGCCACCTCCTCGCGCTTCGGCTTGCGTGCCGAAAGCCACCACTGGCCAGTGAGCGCGACCATGCCGACCAGCATCTGGGCGTACATGCCCGCGAGCTTCGACTGCAGGCCGCGCCGGTCGAACTCCCGGGCCAGGAGGTACTCCACCTGCGAAGCGATGTCGTTGAGCAGCGACGAGAACGTTCCGGAGCCGGACACCACGGGTGCATCGCGGGTGAGCACCCGGAACCCGTCGGTCTCGTCCTCGATGTAGGTGAGCAGCGCAAGGGCCGCCTGCTCGACGAGCTGCCGCGCGTGTCCTGCAGTCAGTGCGGACGTCACTCTGCCGAGCAGCGCCGACATCTCCCGGTCGACGACTACCGCGTATAGCCCTTCCTTCCCGCCGAAGTGTTCGTACACGACGGGCTTGCTCACACCGGCGCGGGACGCGATCTCCTCGATCGAGGTCGCCTCGAAGCCCCTCTCGGCGAACAGCGACCGGCCCACGTCAAGCAGTTGCTCCCGGCGTTCCTTGCCGGTCATCCGTACCCGGGGTCTGGAAGGTGTCACACCCGTAACTTTGCCAGGCGTTCCGGTTTCGGCCAGCGCACATCGGAGGCCCAGCGCAGTTTCTCGAACACCCAGATGACGCGAGCCGAGGTGTCCAGCTGGCCGCGCAGTACGCCGTGGCGGGCGGCTGTCGGGTCGGCGTGGTGCATGTTGTGCCAGCTCTCGCCGAAGCTCAGGATGGCCAGCGGCCAGACGTTCGCGCTCTTGTCTCGGGCGGTGAACGGACGTTCGCCGATCATGTGGCAGATCGAGTTGATCGACCAGGTGACGTGGTGCAGCAAGAAGATCCGGACCAGGCTCGCCCAGAAGAACGCCGACAGTGCGCCGCCCCACGACCAGGAGATCAGCCCGCCCAGCAGGGCCGGCGCCAGCATCGACACGGTCGTCAATAGCGGGAACAGGTTGCTGATGCGGACGATGTCGCGGTCACGCAGCAAATCGGGGGCGAACCGCTCCTGGTTGGTCTGCTCGATGTCGAAAATCCAGCCGACGTGCGCGTGCCACATGCCCTTGGCCAATGCGCCTGCCGTGTCGCCGTAGCGCCATGGCGAATGCGGGTCGCCGTCCCGGTCGCTGAACGCGTGGTGGCGGCGATGGTCGGCCACCCAGTTGACGACCGGCCCCTCTACAGCCAGGCTGCCGGCTGTGGCTAATGCGATGCGTAGCGGCCGGCGCGCCCGGAACGAGCCGTGCGTCAGCATTCGGTGGTACCCGACAGTGATGCCCAGACCGGACACGCAGTAGAAGGCGACCATCAGGCTCACGTCCAGCCAGTCGAGGCCCCACCCCCACGCCACCGGAATCGCGGCGATGAACGCGCAGAACGGCACGATCACGAACGCATACAGCAGCAACCGTTCAACGCGCCCCTTGCTGCCCTCGATCGCCGCTTTGGGGCCTCGCTCGGCGGGCGCCGACGTGCTGTCCAGCAGGGTCATGTGCGCCGCCTTCCTAGCAGGTTACTCGAACGTAACCTACGGTCCCGTAGCCTGGCCACCTCGGTAGGGTGTACCCGACTGGGGGATGGGGTAATCGGCAGCCCGCAGGCCTTTGGAGCCTTGCAGTCTCGGTTCGAGTCCGAGTCCCCCAGCCAGTGCAGCGACGCTTGCCGCGAAATTCAGGCTCGCGCCGCCGGACGATCTGCGAAGGTGGCGGCATGGACCTGGCCATCGATCGCGGCGGAATCGAGCGCACCTATGAGGTGATCGCGCCGCATGTCCGGCACACCCCGGTACTCGACCTGGACGGCGTCACGCTCAAGCTCGAACAGCTACAGCACGCCGGCTCGTTCAAGGCCCGCGGCGCAATGGCCAACCTGCTGCTGCGTGATGTCCCGGCAGCCGGCGTGGTGGCGGCGTCAGGCGGCAACCACGGCGCCGCGGTCGCGTGGGCTGCGATGACACGCGGCGTGCCGGCGACGATCTTCGTGCCGACCGTGAGCTCGCCGGCGAAGATCGCTCGCATCAAGGACTACGGCGCCGCGCTCGTCATCGGCGGCGACCGCTACGCCGACGCGCTCGAGGCCAGCCGCTCGTGGGCGGCCACGCACGAAGCGATCGAGGTGCACGCTTACGATCAGCCGCTGACCATGCTCGGGCAGGGCAGCGTCGCCCTGGAACTCGCTGCGCAGGCGCGCGAGCTCGACACTCTGCTCGTGCCGGTTGGCGGCGGCGGTCTGATCGGGGGCATCGCCGCCTACTACGCCGGTGATGTCCGGGTGATCGGCGTGGAGCCCGAAGGCGCGCCCACACTCACCGACGCGCTGCGCGCCGGGCATCCGGTGGACGCCCGAGCCGACAGTGTGGCGAGCGATGCACTGGCGCCGCGCCGGGTGGGCGAGCTCATGTTCCGCATCGCGGAGCGGTTCATCGAGACCGTCCTGGTGGACGACGACGCGATTCGGGCCGCGCAGGCTGCGCTTTGGGACGTCGCCTGCGTGGTGGCCGAACCGGCCGGTGCCACGGCTTACGCCGCCATACGAAGCGGCGCCTACCGCCCGGCGCGCGGCGAGCACGTCGGCGTCGTCATCTCCGGCGCGAACACCACGGCGGTCGGGTTCAGCTAGCACTTCCCGCCTCCCGCTTCCGCTTCCCGAAGTTGTCCGTCTGTCGCGGTGCTAGGGCGACGCGACACACGGACAACTCGGCGTTGTCAGCGACCCGCGCGCCCGCCTGCGAGCTGGTCACCGAGCGGGCTGCGCAGGTAAAGCATGCTGCGCCCGCTGCGTGCCTTGCCCAAGAGCCCTGCCGCGCGCAGCACCCGCAGGTGCTGGCTCACCGCGCTCGGCGACACGGCGAGCCGATGCGCGAGCTCGGTGGTGGAGGCGGGCTGGTCGAGCAGCATGAGCAGCCGTG
>JBPYES010000170.1:0-2118 GCA_051984825.1 Jatrophihabitantaceae bacterium | reverse complement strand
TCGCAGCCCGCGCAGCAGCGGGGCGACGTCCGGGTCGGTGTAGGTGTGCGGCTCCCACGCGCGGTAATAGCCGGCCATCAGCTCCTCGTGCGCGGTCACCCCGGCCCTGGCGAAGACGTGCTCGAGGGTCGCGCTCTGCTGCGCGGTCTCCGACAGCCGCCACAGCTCGAACTCCGCCGCCCTGATCGCCTTCGCGCGTGACGCCGCGAGCTGGCCGGGGAAGTGCGGTGCGCACACCTCCAGCCAGAGCGCGTCGTGGTCCACCGTGTGCCACGGGGTCAGCGTGCCGCCCCAGTCGAAGATGACCGCCTGTACCGTCATGGACGGTATGGTACGGATTCGCGGCTCAGCCGCTCATCCGCCTCCCCGGTCGTGGTCATCGCACCCTGGCGATCAGGCGCACCGACACCGTCTGCCAGGGCAGCGCGGAAAGCTTCGCGAGTACGACCGATTGCACCCCGCCGCAGCCGGTCAGCGGAAGCCGCGGCCAGATGGCCGTCCCGTCCCGGCCGACCAGCACGAACTGTGGCGCCATCGCGACGAGGTAGGGGCACATCACCCCGGCTGGCCGCCGTTCCGACGGGCGCTGCAGCGCGGTGAGGAGCGGCGCGAGGTCCCGGTCGGCCCGTTCCAGGGTGGCGGTCTCCCACTGGCCCTTGCCGGGGATCGTCTGGAAGCCGACGGCGCAGCGGAGCACCGCCGTGGTCACGAAGGACGGGGGCACCTTGCCGCGGATGGCGCTGGTCGGCCAGCCGGCGCAGGCCGGCTTGCCGTCGACGACGGGCGGGCCGCCGGTCGTCGTCGGGACGGGCGTGGCGCTGACGGGCGCGGGCGAGCCCGCGATCTTCGTGGCGGTGCCCGCGCCGCTGCTCGCGGCCGCGCCGCCGCCGGCGGGCGACGCGGCAGGTGTCGCGCACCCGGCGGCCAGCGTCGCGGTGGCGGCCGCCGCCGCGACGAGCACCGCGACGCGCGAGCCCCGCCCGGCCCGTGTCACCAGTTGCATCATGGAAATGCCTCGATTCTGCGGACACCCCTTAGACGAGCGGCGGCCGGTGGCCGGTTTCGCCGTTCCCGGATTTTACGGTCGCCTTGTTGCTTCTCGTCACAGGTCGGCCACACTGGAAGCGTGTACGACTACGACCTGCTGGTGATCGGCTCCGGGCCAGGCGGGCAGAAGTCGGCGATCGCGGCCGCGAAGCTCGACCGGCGGGTCGCCGTGGTGGAACGCCCGGATATGGTCGGCGGAGTTTGCCTCAACACCGGGACGATCCCTTCCAAGACGCTCCGCGAGGCCATTCTCTACCTCACCGGCGTCGATCAGCGGGAGATTTACGGCCAGTCCTACCGGGTCAAGGACGAGATCACCATCGCCGACCTGACCTCCCGGACCATGCAGGTCGTCACCAGGGAAAACGACGTCGTGCGCAGCCAGCTGAGCCGCAACAGGGTGGCGATCATCCCCGGCACGGCCCGGTTCACCGGCCCGCACGAGGTCGAGGTCGACGACGGCGCTGGACGGATCCGCAAGGCCAGCGCCGAGAAGATCGTCATCGCCACCGGCACCAAGCCCGCCCGCCCGGCCAGCGTCGCGTTCGACGACAGGACCATCATCGACTCCGACGGCATCATCCACCTCCAGCGGGTGCCGCGCTCGATGGTGGTGGCCGGGGCAGGCGTCATCGGCATCGAGTACGCGAGCATGTTCGCCGCGCTCGGCACCAAGGTCACCGTGGTGGAACGCCGGGACCGGATGCTGGAGTTCTGCGACGAGGAGGTCGTCGAGGCGCTCAAGTATCACCTGCGGGACCTGGCCGTGACGTTCCGCTTCGGCGAGACCGTCGCGTCCGTCGAGGCCAAGCCCGAGGGCGCGATCGCGCTGCTGCACAGCGGGAAGAAAATCCCGGCCGACACCGTGCTGTACTCGGCGGGCCGGCAGGGCATGACCGAGCACCTCGACCTCGGCGCCGCCGGCCTTGCCGCCGACGAACGCGGCCGGATCACGGTCGACGAGTTCTTCCGCACCCAGGTGCAGCACATCTACGCGGTCGGCGACGTCATCGGCTTCCCCGCGCTGGCCGCGACGTCGATGGAGCAGGGCAGGCTCGCCGCGAACCACGC
>JBPYES010000169.1:0-4978 GCA_051984825.1 Jatrophihabitantaceae bacterium | reverse complement strand
GCTCCGGCCAAGGCGGTGGCCACCTCGCCGGCACCGGGAGACCGGTTCGCCCCGTCCAAGACGGCGATCAGCTTTCGGGGGATTTCCCCGGCCGCACTTGGCAATGTGCGCGTCACAGGCTCGCATAGCGGGGTGCATGCCGGCACGCTCATGACCGACCCGGCCGGCGCCACGATATGGCAGCCACAAGGCGCGTTCGTCCCGGGAGAGCGGGTCACCGTGGACACCGACGTGCCGATCGCCGGCGCGAACGGCAGCGACTTCTCGTTCACGGTGGCACGCGTCGACCCCAACGCACCGCAGGTCCTTTCGCCGGCCAGCGGCACCGGCCCGAAGGGCACGGTCGACGCCTCTGCGCCCACGGTCTCGGCGTTGGCCGCCGCGCCGTGCAAGCCCGCGGTGCTGTCCTACCGCAGCGAGCCGAACCTGACCCCACCGAGCGCCTGCGTCAACCAGACGGCCAGCGGCACCGCCCCGGGTTACTTGTTCGTCGCCCCGCGCGGTGACGCCCGCGGCAACGGGGCGGCCTTCTACGACGACCGAGGTGACCTCGTCTGGTACGACCCGGTGAACCAACCGCTCACGCACGACGCGAAGGTCGTCACCTACGCGGGCAAGCCTGCGATCGCCTTCTATCAGGGGAGCAACACAGGGACGGCCGGCTTCGGCCGGGGCGAATACGTGCTCATGGACGAGCACTACCAGGTCGTGGCCTACATCAGGGCAGGTGACGGCTGCCAGGTGGACCTGCACGAGCTCACCATGACCCCGCAGAGCACTGCGCTCATCGGCTGCTACCTACCGGTGCGCATGGACCTGACGAGCCTCGGCGGAACCGCCAACCAGACCGTCTACGACTACGTGGTGCAGGAAATCGACGTTGCCACGGGCAATGTCGTCTTCAGCTGGCATGCCCTCGACCATGTGCCGGTCGCTGACTCGGACAACCCCGTCCCTGCCGACGGAAGCCCTCTCGACTACTTCCATGGGAATTCGATCGCGATCGCCTCGGACGGGAACCTGCTGATCTCCGGGCGCAACGTCTCGGCCGTGTACCTGGTCGACCACTCGAGCGGCGCAATTACCTGGCAGCTGGGCGGGAAGCAGACCAGCTTCACCCTGCCGGCCGACGAGCAGTGGTTCTGCTATCAGCATGACGCTCGCCAGCCGGCGGCCAACGTGGTGACGCTCTTCGACGACGGAGGCTCGGGCCCTGCCACCTGCCCCAACCACCCCTCGCGCGCGCTGACGCTGACCCTCGATACGAGCAACCACACCGCTTCGATCACCCGCGAACTCCACCACAACCCCGACCTGTCGGCCGGCTTCCTCGGCAGCAACGAGACGTTGCCCGGCGGGAACGCCCTGGCCAGCTGGGGTCAACTGCAGGAGATCACCGAGTACAGCGCAGCCAACCAGTCAGTCTTCGACATGAGCTTCTCCGGACCGACCTACCGAGCGTTCCGCACACCCTGGACGGGCAGCCCGTACTACCCGCCGGCGGTGGCCTCCCGAAAGGGCTCGGCGGGCGCCGTCACCGTCTACGCGAGCTGGAATGGCGCGACGCAGGTCGCCTACTGGCAGGTGCTGGCGGGCTCCAAGGCTTCGTCCATGGCGGCCGTGGGGTCGCGAGTACGCAAGATCACGTTCGAGACCGCGATCAGCGCCCACACCACGGCGCCGCTCGTCGCGGTCCAGGCCCGCGACGCCTCCGGCAGGGTGCTGGCCACCTCGCCGACCGTCCCGACGAACTACACGCCATCGCCACACGGCTACTTCGTGGGCACCCAAGCCGGCAACGTCTACAACTTCGGCGCTCCGTTCTACGGCTCGCTGATCTCCGCCGGCCAGAAGCCGGCGGCCCCACTGGTGGGCACCGTCGTGCCGCCGACGCGGAGTGGTTACTACCTGCCGAGCTCGGGCGGCAATGTGTACAACTACGGGGCTCCGTTCTTCGGCTCCCTGGCCGCATCGCGCCAGACGCCGCCTGCGCCTGTGGTCGGCATGGCGGCGCACGGGGGCACCGGGTATTACTTGGCCACGTCCAAGGGCAACGTCTACAACTTCCACGTCTCGTGGTACGGCTCCATGGCGAACAAAACCTTGCCTGCCGACGTTGTGGGCATGGCGGTCGACCAGGCCACCGGCGGCTACTGGCTAGTGACGTCCAAGGGCAACGTCTACAACTTCAACGCGCCGTGGTACGGCTCCACGGCAGCCACGACATTGCCCGCACCTGTCGTGGGCATCGCTGCCGAGCCGGACGGATCGGGCTACCTGCTTGTCACGTCCAAGGGCAACGTCTACAACTTCGGCCGGGCACGCTGGTACGGCTCGCCCGCGGCAACGGTCCATCTGGCCTCGGACGTGATCGGCATCGGCACTCAGCAGCCCACCGGCGTGCAGCCGCAGCCGACCGGCTACTACGTGGCCTGCGCCAACGGCGACGTGTACAACTACGGCGTCTCGCTGCCGGGTTCGCCGAACGGGCTAGCGCTGCCCGCGGCAATCGACGGGGTCGGCGCCCGCTGAGCCCCGAAGCACGGGGCCGCCGTGGTGAGTTCGCTCAGCTACGCATGGCATTCTTACGGCATGTCCAGCCGGGTAGGGATCGTGACGTTCCCGGGCAGCCTCGATGACCGTGATGCTGCCCGGGCGGTGCGTGTCGCCGGCGCCGAGGCCGTATCGCTCTGGCACGCCGACACCGCCCTGAACGGCGTCGACGCGGTCATCCTGCCCGGCGGCTTCTCGTACGGCGACTACCTTCGCGCCGGCGCCATCGCCCGGTTCGCGCCGATCATGGAGGCGATCGTCAAGGCAGCGCAGGACGGCATGCCCGTCCTCGGCATCTGCAACGGGTTCCAGGTGCTGTGTGAGTCGCACCTGCTGCCCGGCGCGCTGATGCGCAACGACCACCGCAAGTTCATCTGCCGCGATCAGTACCTCGTCGTCGAGAATGCCAAGACTGCATGGACGGCTGGTTACCAGGTGGGCCAGGAGATCGTCATCCCGATCAAGAACGGTGAGGGTGGCTACGTCGCGGACGAGCACGTACTGGACGAGCTCGAGGCGGAGGGGCGCGTCGTCGTCCGCTACGCGCGGGGCAACCCGAACGGCAGCCTGCGCGACATCGCCGGCATCAGCAACGCCGCCGGCAACGTCGTCGGGTTGATGCCGCATCCGGAGCACGCCGTCGAAGCGCTCACGGGCGCCGGCACCGACGGCCTGCCCTTCTTCAGCTGGACCACCGAGCAATGAGCACGATCGACACCGTCAAGGCGGCGAAGAAGTCCGGTAAGCAGGAACAGCCCTACACCGAGCTCGGCCTCAAAGACGACGAATATGCGCGGATCAGGGACATTCTGAGCCGCAGGCCGACCAGCTCCGAGCTGACCATGTACTCGGTCATGTGGAGTGAGCATTGCTCGTACAAGTCGTCGAAGATCCACCTGCGGCAGTTCGCCGAGAAGGCGCCTCAGACCGATGCACTACTTGTTGGCATCGGCGAGAATGCGGGCGTCGTCGATGCCGGTGACGGATGGGCGGTCACCTTCAAGATCGAGTCGCACAACCACCCGTCGTTCGTCGAGCCCTACCAGGGCGCCGCTACCGGAGTGGGCGGCATCGTCCGCGACATCCTGACCATGGGCGCACGCCCGGTCGCGGTCATGGACTCGTTGCGTTTCGGCCGCGCTGACGCGCCCGACACGGCACGGGTGCTGCCGGGCGTGGTCGCTGGTATCGGCGGCTACGGCAACTGCCTCGGCCTGCCGAACATCGGCGGCGAGGTGTCGTTCGACGAGTCGTACGTGGGCAATCCGCTGGTCAATGCGCTCTGCGTCGGCGTCATGCGGACGGACGCGATCAAGCTGGCCACCGCGAAAGGCAAAGGCAACAAGGTCATCCTGTTCGGCGCAAAGACAGGGCGCGACGGCATCGGTGGCGTATCGGTGTTGGCGAGTGCGACTTTCGAGGACGGCGACGCCAAGCGCCCGAGCGTGCAGGTCGGCGACCCGTTCGCCGAGAAGGTGCTCATCGAGTGCTGCCTGGAGATCTTTGCTGCCGACCTCGTCGTCGGCATCCAGGACCTCGGCGGGGCCGGCCTGTCTTGCGCTACCAGTGAGCTGGCCGCGGCCGGTGACGGCGGCATGCGTGTCGACCTCGACCGGGTGCCGTTGCGCGAGGCATCGATGTCGCCCGAGGAAGTGCTGGCGTCCGAATCGCAGGAACGGATGTGCGCCATCGTCGAGCCGGCGAAGGTCGACGACTTCCTCGCCATCTGCCGGAAGTGGGACGTCCTCGCCACCGTCATCGGCGAGGTCACCAATACAGGACGGCTGCAGGTTTATTGGCACGGCGACCTGATCGTCGACGTACCCCCACGTACGGTTGCGCACGAGGGCCCCGTCTACGAACGGCCGATCCAGAGGCCGCCGGAACAGGACGCGTACGCCAGGCATGACGGGTCGAAGCTGCGCCGCCCGGGCAACGGCGATGAGCTGCGCGCCGACCTACTGAAGGTCATCGCCTCGCCGAACGTCGCCGACAAGTCGTGGGTCACCGACCAGTACGACAGGTATGTATTGGGCAACACCGTGCTCGCCCAGCCCGAGAACGCCGGCATGATCCGCCTGTCCGGCGACACGAACCGAGGCGTCGCGATATCGGTCGACGGTAACGGCCGGTACAGCCTGCTCGATCCGTACGCCGGCGCACAGCTTGCGTTGGCCGAGGCGTATCGCAACGTCGCGAGCACCGGCGCGCGTCCGCTTGCCGTCACCAACTGCCTCAACTTCGGCTCGCCGGAAGATCCCGGCGTGATGTGGCAGTTCAGCGAGGCGGTGCGCGGGCTGGCAGATGCCTGCCAGACGCTCGGCGTCCCGGTCACGGGCGGCAACGTCAGCTTCTACAACCAAACCGGACACACGCCTATCCTGCCGACGCCGATCATCGGAGTGCTCGGCGTGATCGACGACGT
>JBPYES010000168.1:0-5963 GCA_051984825.1 Jatrophihabitantaceae bacterium | reverse complement strand
CTGCTCGACGAACTGCGGCCGACGCCCTACCTCGAGCGCCATGACGGCGAGCCATGGCACCTGCACTACCACGGCCGCGACCAGGATTTCGCCGACGGCTGGGCGGCCAGCTGCGCGATCGCGCTGGCGACCGTCGTCGGCAGCGAACACGCGGACCGCCTCGGTGTGTGCTCCGCCCCGGAGTGCGACCGGGTGTTCGTCGACGTGTCCCGCAACGGGACGCGCCGGTTCTGCTCAACCGCGTGCCAGAACCGCGTCAAAGCCGCTGCGCACCGCGCCAGGCGCGGCTAAGCCCAATCCGCCGGGGTGTCGCTCCGGCACCGCACCCAAGGGGCGGATGCCTCGCGCCACACCGCGCCTGACGGCGCGGGCCGCGTCGCGGCGGCGGGCTCTTCGCGTGAGCGCTCATCGCTGACCTAATCCGCCGAGGGTGTCGCTCGGCACCGACCCCAAGGGGCGGATGCCTCGCGCCACACCGCGCCTGACGGCGCGGGCCGCGTCGCGGCGGCGGGCTCTTCGCGCGAGCGCTCATCGCCGCGTCTATCCGCCGGGCGGATAGGCCGACGGGGCGGACCTCGGTAACGTGGCGACGACGAGCGCCTACGCGAGGAGCAGGAGAGTCAGTGGTCGGACGCCTCGGTCTCACCTCTGTCAGCCCGATCGTTGCCGGCGGAACGTTGCCCGCCAAGGCGGTGGTCGGGGAGCACATTCCCGTGTCCGCCGTGGTTTTCCGCGAAGGGCACGATGCCGTCGCCGCCAACGTCGCGTTACGCGGGCCGGGCGGCGCGCGCATCCCGTTCGTGCGAATGTCGCCCGGAGCGCCAGGCACCGACGAGTGGCACGCCACGATCGTGCCGGATCGCGAGGGTGCCTGGACGTTCACCGTCGAGGCATGGTCCGACCCGATGGCGACGTGGCGGCACAACGTCAGCGTCAAAATCGAGGCCGGGCAGGGCGCCGAAGACCTCGCCAACGACATGGAAAACGGTGCTCGGCTGTTCGACCAGCTGGCCAAGACGCTGCCCAAGGCGGAGCGTGCCCGGGCGGCGGCGGCCGCGACCAGCCTGCGCGACACGAGCCTCGATCTGGCGCACCGTGTCGGGCCCGCGCTCGATCCATTCCTCGCCCAGCTGGTCGACACGAACCCGGTGCGTCAGCTGCTCACCCGCTCGCCGCGGTACCCGATCTGGGTCGACCGGCAGCGAGCCCTGTACGGAGCGTGGTACGAGTTCTTCCCGCGCTCGATCGGCGCCCAGCTCGCGAACGATCCGCAGGCGCCGGCGCGCCCGGCTCGTCACGGGACGCTCAAGGACGCCGCCGAGCACCTCGACTACGTGGCCGGCATGGGGTTCGACGTGGTCTACCTGCCACCTATCCACCCGATCGGCGAGGTGAATCGGAAGGGCCCGAACAACAGCCTCGTCGCGGCGTCGTGGGACGTCGGCTCGCCCTGGGCGATCGGCTCGAAGGACGGCGGCCACGACACCGTCCACCCCGAGCTCGGCACCTTGGCCGACCTGAAGGCGTTCGTCAAGCGCGCCCAGCAGCTCGACATGGAAGTGGCCCTGGACTACGCGCTGAATTGCGCGCCGGACCATCCCTGGGTGAGCACGCATCCGGAGTGGTTCACGACCAAGCCCGACGGCACGATCGCCTACGCCGAGAACCCGCCCAAGAAATACCAGGACATCTATCCGCTCAACTTCGACAACGACCCGGACGGCCTGTACGCAGAGTGCCTGCGCGTACTCACGTACTGGATCGACGCCGGCGTCAAGATCTTCCGGGTCGACAACCCGCACACCAAGCCACTGGACTTCTGGCACTGGCTGATCAAGGCGGTGAAGAAGAAGCACCCTGACGTGATCTTCCTGGCCGAGGCGTTCACACGCCCGGCGATGATGCACGCACTGGGCGAGCTGGGATTCAGCCAGAGCTACACGTACTTCACCTGGCGCAACGGCAGGGACGAGCTTCAGGAGTACGCCATGGAGCTCGCCGCGGCCGCCGACCACATGCGGCCCAACTTCTTCGTCAACACCCCCGACATCCTCAACGAGTACCTCCAGCACGGCGGGCCGGCTGCGTTCAAGATCCGGGCGATCCTCGGGTCGATGCTGTCGCCGAGTTGGGGCGTCTACTCCGGCTACGAGCTGTACGAGCACCTTCCCGTGCGGCCGGGAAGCGAGGAGTACCTCGACTCAGAGAAGTACCAGCTACGCCCGCGCGACTACGCCGGCGCACAGGCCGACGGACGCTCGCTCGCGCCGCTGCTCACGCGTCTGAACACCATTCGCCGCGAGCACCCGGCGCTGCACTGGCTACGCAATCTGCACGTCCACGATGTCGACAACGACGCGATCATCGTGTTCAGCAAACGGGATCCGGCAACGGACGACACCGTCCTGGTCGTCTGCTCCACCGACCCGCACAACATCCGCGAGGGCTGGACGTCGCTGGACCTCCCCGCGCTCGGTATTGACTGGGCCGACGAGTTCAGCGTCGAGGACCTGCTAAGTGGTGCTGAGTACCGATGGGGCCAGTACAACTACGTGCGCCTCGACCCGCACGAGCAGCCCGCGCACATCTTTGTGGTGCACGCCAAACGCTGGTGAGCGTGAGGCGATAGCGTCCATCAGTTAGTCGTGGCCATGGAAGCCTGATCGGGCAAGAGAGGGGCAGCGTGACCGACCAGCACCACGTCGACCGGCGCCCGCCCGCCGGAACAGACCCGCTGTGGTTCAAGCGTGCGGTGTTTTACGAAGTACTAGTGCGCGGCTTCAGTGACTCGAACGGAGACGGCACCGGCGATTTACGCGGGCTCACGGACAAGCTCGACTATCTCCAGTGGCTCGGGGTCGACTGTCTCTGGTTGCCGCCGTTCTACCCGTCGCCACTGCGCGACGGGGGGTACGACATCACGAACTACACCGACGTGCTGTCGGAGTTCGGGACCATCGACGACTTCAAGACGTTCCTGAACGCCGCGCACAGTCGCGGCATCCGGGTGATCATCGATTTCGTCATGAACCACACGTCCGACCAGCACCCGTGGTTCCAGGCGTCGCGCACCGACCCCGACGGCCCCTTCGGCAACTTCTACCACTGGGAAGACGACGACACCCGATATCCCGAAGCGCGGATCATCTTCGTCGATACCGAGCCGTCCAACTGGACGTTCGACCCGATACGCAAGCAGTACTTCTGGCACCGGTTCTTCAGTCACCAGCCGGACCTGAACTTCGACGAGCCCGGCGTCCAGGAGGCGATGATCAACGCCTTGCGGTTCTGGCTGGACCTCGGGATCGACGGCCTGCGCTTGGACGCGGTGCCGTACCTGTTCGTTCGTGACGGCACGAACGGCGAGAACCTGCCGGAGACGCACGAGTTCCTCAAGCGGTTGCGCAAAGAGATCGACGCCGACTACCCCGACCGCGTGCTGCTCTGCGAGGCGAACCAGTGGCCGGCCGACGTGGTCGAGTATTTCGGCAACCCGGCCACCGGCGGCGACGAATGCCAGATGGGGTTCCACTTTCCGGTAATGCCGCGCATCTTCATGGCGGTGCGCCGGGAGCAGCGCTATCCGATCTCGGAGATCATGGCGCAGACGCCGGAGATCCCGCACAACTGTCAGTGGGGCATCTTCCTGCGCAACCACGATGAACTCACCCTCGAGATGGTGAGCGACGAGGAACGCGACTACATGTGGGCGGAGTACGCCAAGGACCCGCGGATGAAGGCGAACATCGGCATCCGCCGCCGGTTGGCCCCGCTGCTCGAGAACGACATCGACCAGATCGAGTTGTTCAGCGCGCTGCTGTTCTCGCTGCCGGGCTCGCCGGTCCTGTACTACGGCGACGAGATCGGCATGGGCGACAACATTTGGCTCGGCGACCGCGACGCAGTGCGTACCCCGATGCAGTGGACGCCGGACCGCAACTCCGGTTTCTCCACGTGCGATCCGGGCCGGCTGTATCTGCCCGTCAACATGGACTCGATCTACGGATACCAGGTCACCAATGTCGAGGCCCAGACCCGCAACACCTCGTCGCTGCTGCACTGGACACGCCGGATGATCCAGGTACGCAAGGCGAATCCGGCTTTCGGGATGGGTACATTCCACGATATCGGGGGTAGTAACCCGAGTGTGCTCAGCTTCGTACGCGAGTTCGGGGACGACATCGTGCTGTGCGTGAACAACCTGTCACGGTTCGCGCAGCCGGTAGAGCTCGACCTGCGCCCCTGGGAAGGTTCGGAGCCGATCGAGCTGATGGGGGGTGCCCGCTTCCCGGCGATCGGCGAGTTGCCGTACCTGCTCACCCTGAGTGGCCACGGTTTCTACTGGTTCCGCATCCCCCGTCCGACGCAGCCGAGCGAGGAAACCGAGGTATCGGTGTGACGTTGTCCGAGCACGACCTACAGCCCCTGGTCGATCAGTGGCTGCCGGCACAGCGATGGTTCGCCGGCAAGGGCCGCGCCACATCGGCCGTCACCATGAGCCGCGTCGAGGTGCTCAACGGCGGCCCGCCGGAGCTGTCACTGTGGCTGGCGACGGTCACCTACGACGACGGCGGGGTGGAGACATACCAGCTGCCACTGGTGGTGCGTGGCGAGCTGGTGCCGACGCTCGAGCATGTACTGCTGGGCTCCGTGACGATTGACGGCGAGGCGCACTGGATCTACGACGCGTTGCACGACAAGGACGTCACGCAGGCATGGCTGCTCGGCATCCGCGACGAGGCGACGCAGGGTCCGCTGCGCTTCGGGCGCATCGGCGAGCCCGACGACATCCCGGTGGGCCAGCTCAGCCTGGTGCTCACCGGCGAGCAGTCGAACACGTCGCTCGTCTACGGCGACAAGGCGATCCTGAAGGTGTTCCGGCGCCTCGAACCGGGCATCAACCCTGATATCGAGGTGCACCGCGCCCTGACCGAGCTGGGCGCCCGGCACGTGGCCCGGCTGCTCGGCACCGTTACCGCCGACCTCGGCGACGAGCCGACCAGCCTCGCCATGCTCCAGGAGTTCATGACCACCGCGACGGACGCGTGGGAGCTTGCCAAGACGAGCGTGCGCGACCTGATGGCCGAGGCAGACCTGCACGCCGACGAAGCAGGCGGCGACTTCGCCGCCGAGGCTGAGCGGCTGGGCGCGGCCACTGCTGAAGTGCACGCCGATCTCGCGGAGGCGTTCGGGACGTCGGTGCTGACCGGCGAGGATCTCGCGGCGCGGGCCGCCGCGATGCACGCACGCCTCGACTCTGCTCTCAACGTCGTACCGCAGCTGCGGAGCGTCGAAGACGGCCTGCGCGCCGCATTCGACGGGTTCAGTGCCGCGGGCAATACGGAGGCGCTCACGACGCAGCGCATCCACGGAGACCTGCATCTCGGCCAGGTGCTGCGCACCGTGCATCGCTTCGTGGTCCTCGACTTCGAGGGCGAGCCCGTGGCGTCGGTCGTCGCCCGCCGCGCCTTCGATTCGCCGCTGCGGGACGTTGCGGGCATGTTGCGCTCATTCGAGTACGCCGCCCGGCATCAGCTCGTCGACAGCGCGCCCAACGCACAGCTCGAATACCGCGCCGACGAGTGGACGGCGCGCAACCGTGATGCGTTCCAGAGCGGTTACGCCGAGGCATCCGGGCGCGAAATCGACGAAGCGGTGATCCGCGGCTTCGAGGCAGACAAGGCGGTGTACGAGGCGGTGTACGAGGCACGGCATCGTCCAGCCTGGCTGCCGATCACACTAGCCTCGGTGGACCAGCTCCGGCCGGAGCGGCAGCATGAGTAGGGATGAGCGCTTGCGCGAAGAGTCAGGCGGCCGCGGTGTCTCCGACACTGCCCCGACGAGCGACGCAGAACTGCAGCCCGGTGTGACGGTCGACGGCAGCGAACTGGAGCAACTCGCCAGCGGCGCACACCACGATCCGCACGGCATCCTCGGCGCGCACCCAACTGCGGACGGGCGCA
>JBPYES010000167.1:0-6059 GCA_051984825.1 Jatrophihabitantaceae bacterium | reverse complement strand
CCGCGGTTCGGGGTCACCGTCCTAGATGTGGCTGGACCGTACGTCCTGATGAGCACGGACTTCAACCGCGGCACGTCCACTTGGCTGATCGACACGCGCACCGGCGCAGCCGCGTCGTCCCCGGTATCAGTCTTAGCGGCATCGGGCAACAGCATCCTCGCCTACTCCGATGGCCCGGTCGTCGTCCTACACCTCGACCAACTGCCGCGGCTCACCTGCTGAAGCACCAACGTCGGCTCATTCCGGGCCGCGCATAGCCGTCCGGGCGCTACACGGCTCGCTCAGGTCGCGACTGTAGCGTGGCGTGCCGTGTCCCCGACCCGCCCGCCGCGCGCCCGTCTGATCGCGGCTCTGGCGATCATCGTCCTGCTCGCCGGTTGTACCAGCACCATCAGCGGGCACTCCTCGCAGGTGCCCGCCGGCTCGGGCTCGACGTCGGCCGCCATACCGGCGCCCCCCGGCGGCGCGCCACCGAAAGCCCTCGCGTTCAGCGACTGCTCGGCGCTGTTCAACCTGTCCGCGGCCGGCATCCCGTCCGACCGGCTCGGCAAGCTGCACTTCGACTGCGGCCGGCTGCCCGTCCCGCTCGACTACAGCAAACCGAACGGCCCGACGCTGACCATCGAGGTCCTGCGGATTCACTACGACGACCAGCCGCACCGCGTGGGCTCCTTGCTGGTAAACCCCGGAGGGCCGGGCGGTTCCGGAGTCTTCCTGGCGATCAGTCTGGCTGCGTCCCTCGACACGGACGTGCTCCAGCATTTCGACATTGTCGGTTTCGACCCCCGCGGGGTGGGCCTTTCGGCGCCGATCAAGTGCTACACCGACGCCCAAGAAACCCAGGCGTTGGCGTTCGACGCCGACGCCCGAACTACAGCTGGGCTGCAGGCCGCCAAACAGCAGGCGGCGACGTTCGCGCAGAGCTGCGTCGCGAAGTACGGAAGCAACCTCGCGTACTTCAACACGGTCAACAGCGCCCGGGACATGGACCGCGTCCGCACCGCAGTCGGCGACGACAAGCTCAACTACCTGGGGTTCTCGTACGGCACCGAGCTCGGCGCCGTCTACGCGCACCTGTTCCCGAAGCAAATCCGGACAGCCGTGCTGGACGGAGCAGTTGATCCGGTCACCACTGGCAACGCCATCGCATCCAACGAGCAGCAGATCGCCGGCTTCGAGAGCGCGTTCGACCAGTTCGCCGCGGACTGCCGCAACAACGACCCATGCAAGTCGCTCGGCGACCCGCGCCAGGCGGTGTCCGCGCTGGTGAAGAGCGCCGATGCCGACCCCATCCCCAGCTCCGACGGCAGTGACAGCAGGCGCGCCACCGGAGGCAACGTCCTGTACGCGGTGCTCTCCGCGCTGTACAGCAAGGAACTCTGGCCCCAGCTCGGCACCGCGTTGATCCAGGCGCAGCACGGCGACGCCCGTGGACTGTTCGAGCTCGACGACCGTTACAGCGAGCGCACCAGCGACGGCCACTACTCGAACCTGCTGGACGTCTTCCAGGTCGTCAGCTGCAACGACCAGAAGAGCGACCCCACCGACGCCCAGATCAAGGCGGCCGCCTCCAGCTGGGCCACGCAATTCCCGCTGTTCGGCCTGTGGTCGGCGCCCTCACTGTTCCAGTGCCAGGCATGGCCCAAGAAGCGGGAGCCCGTCCCACCGGAGACCGCCGCGGGCTCCGCCCCCATCGTCGTGGTCGGCAACCTGCACGACCCGGCCACGCCGTATGCCGGAGCCGTCCACATGGCCTCCACGCTCGGTAACGGAGTACTACTTACCTGGAACGGGCAAGGGCACACCTCCTATGGGCAGAGCCCCTGTATCGACGACAAGGTAAACGCCTACCTGATCAACGGCACAGTGCCCGCTGCACATACGACGTGCGGGCGATGACGGTTCGCCCTTGCCGGACCGGCCTCGCGAGTCGTCTGATGTGACCAGCCGACCGGAAGGGGCACGCGCATGACCGTGACCGAGACCGCGCCGGCGCCCGGTGTCGACCCGGAGCGCTGGCCCGATGTGGCCACCGTGCCGCACTCGCCGGTTCGTGCCGCGGCGGCGCAGCGCATCTTCCGGCGCGCGACCCGGCGGCTGCCGCTTCGGGTAGTCGAGTCGGGCGGGCGCAGCTACGGCGGCGGCGGCGCGGCCGACCCCGTCATGCGCCTGGTGCGGCCCACCTCGTTCTTCCATCGGCTCGGTGCCACGGGCACCATCGGCTTCGGCGAGGCGTACATGGCAGGCGACTGGTCCGCCGAGGACCTGCCTGGTGTGATTTCCGCCTTCGCCGCGCACGTCCGGGACCTCGTGCCGGCCGCGCTGCAACGGCTGCGCGGCCTCGTGTTGCGCCGCCAGCCGTCGCACGACGACAACACCGTCGAGGGCGCACGGCGCAACATCCAGCGGCACTACGACCTGTCCAACGAGATGTTCGCGCTGTTCCTCGATGAATCGATGACCTATTCGGCGGCGCTCTACGACGGCGACCCGGCCGCGTCCGACGACGATCTCGTTACCGCGCAGCGGCGCAAGATCGACCGGCTGCTCGACTGTGCCGGTGTTCGTGCCGGCACGCGGCTGCTCGAGATCGGCACCGGCTGGGGCGAACTCGCGATCCGGGCCGCCACCCGCGGCGCCCAGGTCACGTCGCTGACGATCTCGACCGAGCAGGCTGAGTTCGCCCGGCGGCGGATCGCCGAGGCCGGCCTGGCGGATCGGATCGACGTCCGGCTCCAGGATTACCGCTCGACGACAGGCCGCTTCGACGCCGTAGCCAGCGTGGAGATGATCGAAGCCGTCGGCACCAATCACTGGCCGGACTATTTCCGCACCGTTGATCGCGCCCTTGCTCCGGGCGGGCGCTTCGGGTTGCAGGCGATTCTGCAAGACGACGCCAACATGCGCCGGATCGGCGATACATACACCTGGACCCGCAAGTACATCTTCCCGGGCGGGCAGCTGTCGTCGCTCGAGTCGATCGAACGCACCGTCTCGCGGCACACGTCCTTGCACCTCACGGACCGGCTCAGCTTCGGCAAGCACTATGCCGAGACGCTGCGTCGCTGGCGGGCGCGATTCGAAGCTCGCGGTGCGGAACTTGCCCGGCTCGGCTTCGACGAGACGTTTCGCCGTATGTGGTCGCTGTATCTCGCCTACTCCGAGGCGGGGTTCCGCACCGGTTACATGGACGTCAACCAGATCACACTGGCGAAACCGTGACGGTGCGCGGCCGCTCGGCCGGGCATTACTGGGGCGTGGTGATCGAGGCGGCTGATGCGCGGGCGCTGGCGGACTTCTACGCCCGGCTACTCGGCTGGCGCGTTGACAAAGACGAGGACGGCGCGTTCGTCACTGTCGCCCCGCCTTCCGGGGTGGCTTACCTCGCGGTGCAGCGCTCGCCGAAGTACGTACCGCCGGTGTGGCCGCCCGACGACGGCCGGCAGCAGATGATGATGCACCTCGACGTGGAGGTAGCCGACCTGGACGCCGCGGTCGCCGACGCTACCGACATGGGCGCCACACGCGCCGAGTTCCAGCCCCAAGACGACGTGCGCGTGATGCTCGACCCGGCGGGCCACCCGTTCTGCCTCTACGTCTCGCAATAACCGCTCGACGTGGACAGTTAGCGTCAGGCGTGGTCGTCGTCTTCGCCCTGCTCGCTGCCGTGATTTACGGCACGGGCGATTTCGTCGGCGGCTTCGCGTCGCGGCACCGCTCTGCCATCACGGTGCTGCTCTACGCCTACCCGGTCGGCGCGCTGCTGATGCTGGCGCTGCTGCCGGCGTTCGCCGGGCCGCTCGACGCCCGAACGGCCCTGCTCGGCGTCGGCGGCGGGATAGGCGGCATGGTGGGCGTGATCGTCATGTACAGCCTCATGGCGCGCGCTCCCATGAACATCATCTCGCCGGTGACCGCCGTGCTCGCCGCCGTCGTGCCGGTCACGTTCGGGGTGATCGTCGGTGAGCGACCGCACGTGTCGGCGTGGCTCGGCATCGGGATCGGCCTGATCGCCGTGGTGCTCGTCAGCTACACGCCGGACGATCACCCGCACGGCCCGATCGGCCTCCGCATCCTCGCGCTGGCGTGCTTGTCCGGGGTCGGATTCGGCGTCTACTTCATCTGCCTGGCCCGGGCCGATCACGATTCCGGGCTGTGGCCCCTGGTTATTTCGCGGCTCACGTCCGCTGCCCTGATCGTGCCGCTGGCGCGCGCCCAGGGAGTCGCGCAGCCGCTCACCGGCCGCGTGCTACGCCTGGCAGTGCTGGCCGGCGTCCTCGACGCCAGCGCGAACCTCTTCTTCCTGCTCGCGTCACGACACGGTCTGCTCTCGCTCGCGAGCGTGATCACGTCGCTGTACCCGGCGATGACGGTGCTCCTGGCCGTGCTGGTGCTGCACGAACACACCGGGCGGCTGCAGCGCGTCGGGCTCGCCATGGCAGCCACCGCGATCGTGCTGATCTCCTACTGAGGTTTGCGCGCCTCGACGAGCACCCGGGTGGAGTGGGCAATGAAAGGGCCCTGCTGCTCAATCTGCCGGTGTAGCTCGCGCAGCCGATCGCGGTAGCGGTCCACACGGAAGTCGGGCACCGTCCAGATCACCTTGCGCAGGAAGTACACGACGGCACCGACGTCGAAGAACTCGACACGCAAGCGCTCCATGCGCATCTGGGTGACGTCGAGCCCGGCGGCGCGTGCGGCGTCGGCTTCGGCGTGCGGATCCCGGGTGTCCCCCGCCTGCGGCTGCGGACCGAGAAAGAACTCGTACAGCTCAGCGTTGCTGCGCGGACCCACGTGCTGTGCGAAATATGCGCCGCCGGGCCGGAGAACTCTGGCGATCTCCGTCCAGCGCACGGTGGCCGGGTGCCGGCTGGACACGAAATCGAACGCGTCCTCGGCGAAGGGCAGCGGCAGTTCGTCGTCGACGGCAACCACCGCGACACCGCGCGGATGCAGCCGCCGGGTGGCGATCCGGACATTCGGCGGCCACGATTCCGTGGCCACCATCGTGACCGGAAAGGCCGGGACACCGGCCAGGACCTCGCCGCCTCCGGTCTGCACGTCCAGCGCCGCGGAGACCGCGGCCAGCCGCCCCGCCAGCAGGCGCTGGTAACCCCACGACGGTCGCTGCTCGCTCGCCCGGCCGGAAAGCCAGGAGAAGTCCCATCCGGAGACATCGGTGGCAGCGGCTTCGCTCACCAAGTCATCGAACGAGCGCGTCACCGGCACAGCCTGGCGGCCGTTCAGTCCAGGCGCTGCGGCTGCACGGCATCAGCCGGCGCGGGCCAGTTTGCCGGGTTCTTGCGCGACGGCTGGACGCGCGGCGGCTCGCCCTCCTGCTTCGGGTAGTTCGGCGGGTACGGCATGTCGCCCAGCCCACGGTCGCGCTCGTCGCGGTCGGCCCAGGCCAGCAACGGCTCGATCGACCACACGGCGTCGTCGATGCCAGCGTGCAGGTCGCCCAGCTCGGCGAACCGCGCCGGCATGGTGGCGATGGTGAAGTCGTCGATCTCGACGTCGGGCAGCTCCTCCCAGGTCACCGGCGCGGAGACCGGGCCATGCGGCCGGCCACGCACCGAGTACGCGGAGGCGATGGTGCGGTCCCGGGCGTTCTGGTTGTAGTCGAGGAAGATCTGCTCGCCGCGCTCCTCTTTCCACCACTTGGTGGTGACGAGGTCCGGGATGCGCCGTTCCACCTCGCGGGCGAAGGCCAGCGCGGCCCGGCGCACCTCGCGGAACCCGAACGCAGGCTCGATGCGGACATAGACATGCAGCCCTCGCGACCCCGACGTCTTGGGCCAGCCCACGGCGCCGAGGTCGTCGAGCACCTCGTGGACGGTCACCGCGACCTGCTTGGCTTCCGCGAAGGCGGTGCCCGGCTGGGGGTCGAGGTCGATGCGCAGCTCGTCGGGCCGCTCCGTGTCGGCGCGCCGCGAGTGCCACGGGTGGAACTCGACCGTCGACATCTGCACCGCCCAGATGACACTGGCGAGCTCAGTCACACACAGCTCGTCGGCCCCGCGCCCGGACGGGAAGCGCACCTCGACGCTCTCGACCCA
>JBPYES010000166.1:0-15101 GCA_051984825.1 Jatrophihabitantaceae bacterium | reverse complement strand
GACCCGACGCTCGCGGTCGACATCCGCGACGTCCTGAACCGGCTCGCTCCGGAGCATCGCGCGGTGTTGATGCTCCGCGACCTGGATGGCCTCGACGAGCGCAGCGTCGCCGGACTGCTCAACGTGCCTGCGGGCACGGTGAAGTCGCGCCTGGCGCGGGCGCGACGCAACTTCCGGAAGGGGTGGCAGCAGCGATGAGCGCTTCGACCTATCCGCCGGACGCGTCGCTCGGCACCGCCCCCGAGGGGCGGATGCCTCGCGCCACACGCGAGCTCGCTTCGCTCGCGCGGCCGGCGGGCTCTTCGCGCGAGCGCTCATCGCGAATCCGCTCCCTAGGGGTGAGCCAACAATGAGCTGGCCGGTTGCGGATTTAGATGCCATCCGCCGGCTGTCCGTGCTGGCGGCCGCGGTGCCGGGCGCAGTCGTCGCCGAAACGCGGATTGATGCACCGTTCGAGCAGGTATGGGCGGTCGCGGCCGACCTCGAGCACGAACTGCCACAATATCTCCGGGACGTCCGCTCGATGCGTATCACCCGGCACGCCGGCGAGCGGCTCGAGGCCTACGCCAGTGGCTATGCCGGGCTGCGCACTCGCTTCGACATCGTGCTGCGGCCGGGTTGGTGCGTGATGCGCAGCCGCTTCCTGCTCGGCGGCATCGCCGCGGTCCCGGACGGCGACCAGACGCGCATCGCGTTCCTCGCCGGGACGCACGTCCCCGGCCAGGCGCTCGCTGCTCCTGCGCTGCGCGCCGTCGGCCGCCTTGCCGCGCCGCGGGTGCTCGCCAACCTCACCGAACGAGTCCGGTTGCGCGACCCACTGTGATCGACGGCTGGGCGAGCGACGACTCGGGTTGACCCGGCGACGCGGTGCGGGTTGACTGCCGGGGTCGAGATGCAGGTCCGGGTCGATGTGCCCTGGCCTGCTGAGTTTCCAGAGGAGGATTCATGCGTCTGCGTTGGCGAAACGTCGCGATGGGAGCTGTCGCGGCGGGGCTCGTGGTCGGAGCGGCAACGGTGGCCGTCGCGTCGCCGTCGCCCACCTCGGATCGCCATGGTCCAGCGCTGGACCGCATCTTCGTGATCATGCTGGAGAACCATTCGCAGTCGAGCGTGATCGACGACCCGAACGCGCCGTTCCTGACCGGCCTCGCGCACCAGTACGCGATGGCTGACATGTATTACGGGGTTACCCACCCGTCCATGCCCAACTACATCGCAATGCTGGCGGGCGACAATTTCGGGCTGCAGGACGACAACGACCAGAACGTCGTGAACCTGGACCGGCCGAACCTGGTCGACCAGCTCGAGGCACACGACGTCAGCTGGGACGCCTACATGGACACGCTGCCCGCGAACAAGCTCGACCGGTTCGCGCCGAGCTCAGCTGACCCGCTGTACGCCAAGAAGCACAACCCGTTCGTGCTGTTCGACGACGTGAAGAACAATCCTGCGCGTATGGACCACGTGCGTGACTACAGCCAGCTCGGCGCCGACCTGAACGGCCCGGCAGCGCCGCAGTTCGTATGGATCACTCCGAACCAGTGCAACGACATGCACGGCGGCGTGTACGACGCGGTGCCCGGGCACCCCGAGTCACCGTGCCCGTACGGCAGTACCAAGGACGACCCGAACGACGCCGCGCTCAAGAAGAAGGCCGACGCGTTCGTCAAGGGCGCCGTGCAGACGATCACCAGCTCAAAGGCGTGGACCAAGCACTCGGCGATCATCGTGGTGACCGACGAGAACGACTACACCGGCAATTCCGAGACAGGCGGCTGGGAAAGCGCCGACGGCTGCTGCGATTCGCCGTACGTCGCGGCCGGTGATTCGCGGGTGAGCACCGCCTGGCCGGGCGGCACTTACGGCGGCGGGCTCATCCCGGCAATCGTGGTCAGCGCATCGGGGCCGCGCGGCCTGGTAGACCACACGCCGTACAACCACTACTCCCTGCTGACCACCATCGAGGACAACTGGCGGCTCGGGCACCTCGGGCACGCCGGCGACGCCGCGGGCGGCGTGGTGCCGATGTGGTCGCTCTTCACGGGTCGTCACTGACCGAACCTGGTCGCTCAGGCCGCCGCGGCGGGGTCGCTCACGCCGGCGCGGCGGCGCGGGCTTCCGAAGGCTTCTGCGGCCGGGCGAGCAGTACGGCGCCCACGATCACGCCGACAAAGGCGAGGACGCGCAGGCCGCCGAGGGCCCCACTCGGCACCGGCTCGTCCAGGACAACGGCGCCGGCCGCAATGGGCAAGGCGTTCGTCAGCAACGTGGCGATGCCCGCGACGGTGAGCGCGCCGCCTGCCTGATAGCCGACCTGCAGCAGCGCCGTGCCGAGCGTGTAGCCGATGATCAGCGTCACGAGGAACGCGACACGCTCACCACCCTGGGTGACCAGCTTCGTCGAGATGTCACCGAGGGAGAAGAACAGTCCGCCGGCAATACCGTTCGCCACCGCCACGCCGAGTGTCTTCCGCCCGAGTACCAAGACCAGGACTGCGGCACCGGCGGTGGCACCGAGCCAGATCAGGATCGGGCCTATCGTGCCGCCGCTTCCCTGGCCGCTTCCTCCGGCAAGCGACGCCGCGAGCGCCGCCAGGCCGACGACCGAGATCACCACGCCGACGAGCTCCCGCCGGCTGAGCGGTCGGTGGGCCAGCCGTGCGGAGGCAAAGGCGAGCACGCCGATCCCGCCGGCTGCGATGCTTTGCACCAGCGTCAAGGACGCCAGGGACAGCGCCGCGGCATAGAGCAGGAAGCCCGCGGACTCCATCGCGAAGCCGAGCATCCAGCTGCGGTCCTCGAGCAGCAGCCGCGCCGAGTGAACCGGGCGTCGCATGGACAGCACAGGGAGCTCGGCCGCTGCATCGTGCTCACGCAGATAGGCGAGATTCGTCAGCGTCGTCGAGGCAAGCGCAAGCACCAAGCCCACGGCCGTGCCGACGCTCACGACTCCGTAGCGTATGCGGCCGGGTTGTCAAGGTAGGCGGTCCGGCATCCGGAACCGCAGAAGTAGACGATGCCGTCGGGAGTCTCGGCATGTGGCGACGTAGGGGCCGCCGCGACGGTCATGCCGCAAACGGGGTCGAGCGTCGTCGCGGCGACCTCCTGCGCGGGCGGCCGTGCATCGGCGGCGGGACGAGCCCGGCTGGCGATGATCTCGGCCAGGATGGACAGGGCGACCTCAGGCGGACTGTGCGCGCCGATGTCCAGCCCGGCTGGAGTGTGCACCTGAGCGCGCAGCGCATCATCCACTGGCAGCGCGGCGAGCACAGCCGGGCCGCGGCGGCGGCTCGCCACCAGACCTACGTACGGGATGCCGGCGCGCAGTGCGGCGGTGAGCACGGGTACCTCGTCGTTGCCGTGCGAGGCGACAACCACCGCAGAGACCCCTTGTGGCAGCGGCGTTTCCGTTGTCGCCAGCGCGTGAACCTGCTGACCGAACATGCGGTCGGCGCGCAGCAGCGCGGTGGCGATCGGCGCGTGTCCGTAGACGAGCACCAGCGGGAGCGGTACCGACGGTTCCAGGAAGATGTCCAGGGTCCCGCCGGACAAGCACGGGTTGTGGACGCGGACGACGCCGTCCTCGCCGGGACCGTCTTCCGGAGCAACACGCAACAGCCGGGTCTCCCCCGCGGCGAGCACCTCCAACGCCTGCGCCCGCACCGTCGCCTCGGCGCAGTCGCCGCCGACGAACCCGTCGAGCTGCCCGTCGCCGAGCACGATCGCCGAGTCGCCCGGCTTGGCGCTGGTCGGCCGGGCGGCGCGCACGACCGTGGCCCACACGAACGGGGTGCCCGCTGCGGTAAGGGCCGCTGCGCGCGCCGCGAGGTCATGCCGCGCGGGCATCGAGCGTCAGTCCGTGATCGCTAGGTCGGTGCGCAGCGGCCTGCCCTGAATCGTCCGCCATACCTGTGCCGGCGTGAGTGGCATGTCGGCATGGCGCACTCCGAACGGCTGCAGCGCGTCCATCACGGCATTGACCACCGCCGCCGGCGAACCGACCGTCGCGGATTCGCCCACGCCCTTGGCGCCGATGGGATGGTGCGGCGACGGCGTAACCGTTTCGCCGAGCTCCCAGGACGGGCATTCCATCGCGGTGGGGAGCTGGTAGTCCATGAACGACCCGCCGAGGCAGTTGCCGTCCTCGTCGAACGCGATCACTTCCATCAGCGCCATGCCGATGCCGTCGGCCAGCCCTCCGTGGATTTGCCCTTCGACGATCATCGGGTTGATCCGCACACCGCAATCGTCGACGGCGATGAACCGGCGCACCTTGACCTCGCCCGTTGCCGGGTCGACATCCACCACGCAGATGTACGCCCCGAACGGATAGGTGAGGTTGGGCGGGTTGTACACGCATTCCGCGTCTAGGTGCCCCTCGACGCCTTCGGGCAGCTCCAAGGATCCGTGCGCGGCCAGTGCCACCTCCTGCATCGTTTTTGCCACCGACGGGTTGCCCTTGACCGAGAACGTGCCGCGATCGAACTCCAGATCGTCCGGGGAGATCTCCAGCATCGCCGCGGCGATCACCCGCGCTTTGTCCACGACACGCCGGGCGGCGACGGCCACCGCGGCACCGGACACAGGCGTGGACCGGCTGCCGTACGTGCCCAGCCCGAACGGGGTGTTGTCAGTGTCGCCGTGCAGCACCTCGATGTCGTCGGACGGTATGCCGGTCAGCTCGGAGACGATCTGCGCGAACGTCGTCTCGTGCCCCTGGCCCTGCGTCTGCACGGACAGGCGCACGACCCCCTTGCCCGTCGGGTGAATCCGCACTTCGGCGCCGTCGGCCATGCCGAGCCCGAGAATGTCCATGTTTCTTCGCGGCCCGGCGCCGACGCCTTCGGTGAAGAAGCTGACCCCGATGCCCATCAGCTCGCCACGTTCGCGTTTCTCGGCCTGCTCTCGGCGCAGCTCCTCATAGCCGGCGATGTCCATCGCTGCGCGCAGTGCGCGGGGATAGTCACCCGAGTCGTACTCCCAGCCCGTCGGCGTTGCGTACGGGAACTGCTCGGGACGCAGGAGATTCTGCATCCGCAGTTCGGCAGGGTCCATGTGCAGCTCGTCGGCCAGGCAGTCGACGATCCGCTCGATCGCATACACCGCCTCGGTGATCCGGAACGAGCAGGCGTAGGCAACTCCGCCCGGACACTTGTTGGTGTAGACGCCGGTGACCGTGCAATGCGCAGCAGGGTAGTCGTAACTGCCGGTGAAGATGTGGAAGAAGCCGGCCGGGAACTGCGAGGGCTGCGCGGTGTTGTTGAACGCACCGTGGTCGGCGATCACGTTCACCCGCACGGCCTGGATTCGCCCTTCGCGCGTCGCGGCGATCTCGGTGTGCATGTGGTAGTCGCGGGCAAACGACGTCGACATCAAGTTCTCGGCGCGATCCTCGACCCATTTCACGGGACGTCCCGTCACGATCGAGCCGACCACGGAGAGCACGTAACCGGGGTAGATGCCTACCTTGTTGCCGAACCCACCACCGATGTCGGGGCTGACGATGCGGATCTTCTGCTCGGGAAGGCCCGCCACCAGCGCGTACACAGTGCGGTGCGCGTGTGGCGCCTGGCTCGTGCAGTAGACGGTGAGCTTGCCGGTGACCTTGTCCATGTCGGCGACGGAGCCGCAGGTCTCCAGCGGGGCTGGATGTGTCCGCGGATACAGGATATCCTGCGCAACCACGACGTCGGCCGCGGCGAATGCCGCGTCGGTTGCTGCCTTGTCGCCGGCCTCCCAGTCGAAGATGTGGTTGTCGGTCTTGCCCTCCAGGTCGTCGCGGATCACCGGCGCGTCGGCGTCCAGCGCGCGCTTTGCGTCGACTACCGGCGGCAGCGGCTCGTAGTCGACATCGATCAGCTCCAGGGCGTCTCGTGCCGAATACCGGTCGTCGGCGACGACGAATGCCACTTCCTGACCCTGGAAGCGCACCTTGTCCGTGGCGAGCACCGCCACCACGTCATGCGACAGCGACGGGATCCAGGCGAGCTTCAACGTCTCGAGCAGCTGCCCGGTGATGACCGCCTTCACTTTCGGGTGTGCCTCTGCGGCGGACGTGTCGATCGAACGGATGCGGGCGTGGGCATACGGGCTGCGCAGTACGGCGCCATGGAGCATGCCCGGAAGCACTATGTCGTCGATATAAGTGCCCTTGCCACGCACGAACCGGGGATCTTCCTTGCGCAGCCGGCGCCCGAACCCGACAGTGGCCGGTCCTTCGACGGTGGCAGTCATGCCGGTTGCGCCTCCTTCGGCTCCTCGACGGGCGCCTCGGCCGCGGCGCGCGGATGCTCGGCGGCCCAGCGGATGGCGCGGACGATGTTCTCGTAGCCCGTGCAGCGGCAGAACGTGCCGGAGATCGCCTCGCGGATCTCGGCCTGCGACGGGTCAGGGTTGTGGTCCAGCAGCCAACGCGCGGTCATCATCATCGCCGGCGTGCAGAACCCGCACTGCAGACCGTGTTCGTTGACGAAGCCTTGCTGCACCGGGTCGAGTTCACCGCCGGTCTCCAGGTCCTCGACGGTGCGCACCTCGTGGCCGCCGGCCATTGCTGCCAGGATCGTGCAGCTCTTCACCGGGACACCGTCGACGTGCACGACGCACGTTCCGCAGTTGGACGTATCGCAGCCCCAGTGCGTGCCGGTGAGGCCGAGCTCCTCGCGCAGGAAGTGCACGAGCAGCAGCCGCGGCTCGATCTCCCGGGTGTACTGCTGGCCGTTGACGGTCATCGTCACCTGCATCCTCAGTCCTCCTGTCCCCGGGCCCGGGCGATGGCGGTGCGCAACGCCCGTTTGGTGAGTTCGCCGGCGAGGGCGCGCTTGTAGTCTGACGGCCCGCGCTGATCGGCGACGGGCGCGCACTCCTCGGCCGCCGCGGTAGCCGCAAGATCGAGCGTCTGCTCGTCGGCCGGCCGGCCCCGAATGGCCTGCTCGGTCTCGGCGGCGACCGAGTGCGGCGCGCCGACCGCGGCGAGGCCGATGCCGACATCGGCGATCACGTCGCCGTCGAGGCGCACCAGCGCCCCCGCTGCGGCGACCGCGTAGTCGCCGGCGCGCCGCTCGACCTTCACGTACGCGCTGCCCGTCCCGGGCCGCAGCGGCGCCCGGATCTCGACGACCAGCTCGGCCGGAGCAAGCACCGTCTCGAACGGCCCGGCGGCGAGCTCCCGCACCGGCACGACGCGTTCGCCGCCCGGTCCGCGCGCCACCACTTCGGCACGGATCGCCCCGAACGCGGCGGACAGATCCTCTGCCGGATCGGCATGGCACAGCGACCCACCGACCGTGCCCCAGTTGCGCACCACCGGGTCGGCGATCACCCGCTCCGCGTCGTGCAAGATGCGGTACTGCTCGCCGACGATCGCCGAGGCGATCAGGTCGGCATGCCGCGCCAACGCGCCGATGCGCAGGACATCGCCCTCGACCCAGATCCGACGCAGCTCGGCAAGGTCGTTGATGTCGATCAGCACGTCGGGCGCGGCCAGGCGCAGCTTCATCATCGGCAAGAGGCTGTGCCCACCGGCGATGAGCCGTGCGCCGTCTCCGTGCCGCTCCAGCCGGTCGATCGCATCGTCGAGACTCGTCGCTCGCTCGTACTCCACAGAAGCCGGAACCTGCATCACGCTTCCCCTCTGCGGGCAAGCCCCCCTCACCGCCGGCTGGCCGCGCGTGCTCGGTTGCTGGTGCAATCATCAACTCTGCTCCTGCGCAACGCGCCTTGCAACGGGCACGCATCGGGCCCGCCCTACTGAAGCAGGGCGGGCCCGACGTTTGGAACTAGGACCGGCTAGCAGGTCACCGGCCGCAGGATGAAGTTGACAGTTGTCACCTTTCCATTCCTGATGTTGGTCTTCTGGTTTTGGGCGATCCACCCGCTAGCGCTGGCGGTCAACGTGATGGGGTTGGCCGCCGACGGTGCCCAGAACGCGTAGCCGCCGGTCTTGGCGTCTGTCTTCAGCGTGAACGAGTAGCCCTTACCGGTTGCGAACACCACGCCCTTGAGCGGAGCGGTCTTGTTGCTGCAGTCCGTTCCGGACAGCGTGCCCGCGAGCTTGCCCCAGCCGTTCGGCGGAGTCACGTTCACCGTGACAGGGATCGGGCTGAACGTCTGAGGCGTGTTCGTGGTGAGGGCGAGCCCTGCTGTGAGCGTGCCCGGTTGGGTGACGCCAGCGTCGGTCGTCGCGCTGAGCGTGACGGTGACATTGACGGTGGCGCCGACCGGGACGTCGAACTCAGCCGGGTTCTCGTCGAGCCACGGCACGTTGCCTCCGTTACATCCTTCACCGGAGGCCCGGTAGAACGCGTCGTTGTGGAAGTTGAGCGAGGAGTCAGCACCGCCGACGCTCCAGATCTCACCACCGGTCAGCGCCGTTGTGCAGAACCCTGCCGTGTTGGCGACGCGCGGACCCGGCAGTGGATCGGCCAGGTCCTCCCAGGTCCCGTCCGGCCAGGTGGAGAGATCCAGCCGGTTCCCCGACGTCGTGGCGTCGAAGAAGCCGCCGCCGTTGTTGTCGCCGGCGATCGCGTACAGCGCCGCTCCGGTCGCCGCCAAGGCGAAGTCGGCCTTGCCCGGAGTGAACGCGGGGCCGGTGTCCCACGTGTCGGCGCTCATGTCGTAGCGCTGGCTGACGGTCAGGTTGCTGCCGGGTGCGGAAGTCCCCCAGCCACCGATCACGTACAGGAAGTTGGCTGCCTGTACCGCGCCCGGGTTCGACGCTCCGGTCGGCATCGGCGATCCGCTGCTCCACGTGTTCGAGGCGACGTCGTAGATGCTGACCGTGTTGAACACACCGTCGCCCGGGGTGAAGTCGTCGTCACCACCCACCAGGTAGACCTTGCCGTCCAGCGCACCTGCAGCGGCGCCCTCGATCGGCTGCGGCGTCGCCGCCCCGGAACCCCAGGTGTTGCTGGCGATGTCGTAGATGAACATCTGGTTGGTGCCGCCACCGCCCATGACGTAGATCCGGCCGTCCAGGCAGGTCGCGGCAGGCGCCTCCTGTCCGGTCGGGATCGGCGCGAGCGTCGTCCAGGTGTTCGTCGTGGCGTCGTACCGGTAGTTGGTGTCGACGACGAACCCATCGGACACACCGGAGATCACGTAGTAGCTGTCCGGCTGATCCGCGCACTGCGCGAAGCCGTAGCGGACAATGCCCGCCGGCACCGGGGCACCGGACTGCCAGTCCGGCGAGCTCGGCCCAGCAAGGGTCCGGGCGTCAGGCTCCCCGCTGTCGTCGATGAGCGACGTCGGACCCGGTGGGTCCATCCGCGGCGAGAAGTGCCCCGCGCTCGGCGGTGCCAATGGCGGGTTCCCGCCTTGCGAGCCGAGGATCTGGAACGACCCGCCCCGCTCGCTCAGCTTGACATGCGCCGGACCCGTCCCGTCGTTGTGGAACGACAGCGTCTGGGTCGCGACGGAGCCGAGCACCTGCGTCGACGAGATCGAGGTCGGCGTGATCGTCAGGTGACCCGCCCCGAGCTTGTAGTCCTGCCGTACGGCACCGTTCGCGGCGACGTTGACCGTCTCCGTGTCGTTCGAGTGCTTGGACGCGCTGGCCGTGAACCCGTGCGATCCGGTCAGCGACGAGAACAACCAGTAGAACCCATCTGGGTTGTTCGCGTCGTCCGGGGTCGCGAATGTCTTCCCGCTGTCGGTCGGCTTGTCGTTGCTCGTGACGGTGGCGCCGTTGATGGCATCGCCGGTGTTCAGGTCGAAGACGTTGCCCTCGACCAGGCCGCCCGGGACGACGACGCACGGCGTGCCCGCCGAGTAGCCGGGTGCCGTGCAGTCCGGCGTCACCGGTATGGCGACGTCGTGGGTCGTGCTGGTGCCGCCCACTGCGACACTCTGCGACAGCGCCTGGTAGCCCGTCAGCTGCGACTGGAACGTCACGTTGTAGCTGGCGTTGGCCGGCAGCTGGATGCTGTACTGGCCCGTGATCGGGTTGGTGAAGAACGGCCCATCCGGGTCACCTTCCACCGAGAACCGGGTGTACAGCGGCCATCCGTGACCCGAGCCGTCGGTGATCGTCCCGCTGACTGTCACCGCCGGCGACGGCTGTAGCGCCACGTTCAGCGTCGTCGTGGTGCCGTCGGTGATTGCGACGTTGTTCTCGGTGTCGGTGGCGTACCCGAACCGCGAGTAATTGATGGTGTACGAGCCGACCGGCAGCGTGATCGAGTAGTGGCCGTTGCTGTCGGTTGCGGTGCTGCCGAACTGGGTGTCCACCGCGGCGCCGGCGATCGGGTTGTGGGTGCTCGCGTCGGTGACCGTGCCGGCGAGGGTCCCGCTCGGACCCGAGGTGCAGTTCGGGAACTTGAAGTCGCCGATGCGGGTCCGCCAGTTGAAGGAGCTCGTCGTCTGGTAGTACTCGTTCGTGTACCAGAAGGTGCAGTCATCAGTCGGGTCGACAGTCAGATCCGAGTAGTCACCCCAACGGCCGCGGTTGACGAATTCCTGGCTCCCGGTTCCGTCGAACAGGTGCGCCTCGCCCTGCGCCAGCGTGTTCGCCGGGTCCCCTGCCAGCCGCCCCGCGTAACGCAGCTGCGGGAAGATCGTGGATGACGAGGCACTGAAGCCGACCGCCAGGTCGCCCTGAGCGTCCTGGGCAGCGCTTCCCATCCAGCGCCAGGTGTCATCGGGCTGGTAGGTGCTCTGTTGCACGAAGCTCGGCGTGCCGGACGTGGCGTTGTTGATCTCCCACCAACGAATGCCCGCCACGCCGTTCGACTGAACGGTCATGTTCCCGACCAGCGCCTCATGCCCGTCCGCGAAGTGACGGTAGGCATTCCGGAACATGCTGCGATCCCCGAGCGTGTCGAGCAGGTCGGGGACGCCCTCTTGCGGCACGCAGGCGTTGGCTTGGCCGTTGCAGATCACCGTGAACGGATCCGGCGTGAGCGTGCCGGCCATGGTGAATGTCGAGTTCTGCGGGTTGGCGAAGTCGACGTGGAAGCGCCAGACCTTCCAGGTGGGGTTCGTCCCGATCTCGGTGAACGGGTTCGGAGCTCCCGCTGGTGGCAGGTTCGAGCCGTCCAAGTCGGCCGGCATCAGCTGGTCGTCACCCGCCGTGAGCTTGCCGGTGCTGACGACGGTCGCCGGCTGGCCGGCCAGCATCGCCGTCCGGTCGAGGGCGAACGGCTGCGGTCCGAGGAAGTTCTGGCCCGCGGAGTCGTAGACGTTGAAGCTCAGGTAGTACGCGTCCGGCCACACCGAGAGCTTCGGGTAGTCGTAGAAGTTGACGCCGAACTGGCCGCCGATGTCGAAGGCGTATCGGTTCCACGTTCCGGTCGCGTCATCCGTGGTCGATACGGCGACGCACTCGGTGTTCGGGGGGAACTGCGCGAACTGGCTGACGATCCAGCGCTTCGCGATCTGGTCGTAGAGCGCCACCGGGTCGCCCTCGCCGAACGTCTCGCACGGGCCACCGAAGCCACTCCAGATGTTGGTGATGGCGATCGGGCCGAGTAGCGACTTGCCGGTGGTCTTGTCGAAGACCTGCACTCCCTCGTTCACGATCTGGACGTACTGCGTGTCGCCGACCTCGCCGTTCGTGTCCGGCGGGGCGCAGAAACAGCTGACGCCCGGATAGTCGGTGCCCTCGAAATTGAGCTGTGCCGCGGGCATCTTGGGTGAGGCGAGCTGGCTCTGGACCGCGGTGTCGGCCCGGCTCGGGCCGGCCTGCTGATGCGTCGGCAGGGGCAGCACGGGCTGCGACTTGGTCGCTGCGGCTTGCGCCGTGGCCGGTTTCGCCATGCTGCGAAGCGCCGCCGATACGTCGTTCTTGGTCGAGTGCCCGACCGTGACGTGGCCGATGGCGCCGGCCTGGCTCCCGCTAGCCGTCGCCGCCGCGCTCTTGCCGGCTGCCGACGACGAGGACGATTTGGCCGTCGAACCGCCGGCCGATGCGGGCGACGCGCCCGCGGGGCCGATTCCGACGGCCAGGGCGAGTACGACCGCGCCCACGACGAGCGTGACGAGCGCGATCGGCCTCCTCCCGGTACGCGTTGTCCAACGTGGCTTTTTCACGCTGACACTCCTTTGGTTGGAGGGGACAGACGGCGGTGTTTCTGGCTCCGGGTCGAGAGCGAGCCGAGCGGCTCGTGCCACGAAATCCCTAAGTGATTCATGGGCTCGCTCCACACACGTCCGGACACTCGCGGTGACGAGTGGTGGCCGAAGCGTCGGCTGTGCCGGGGTCGTACGCAAGGCGGCATCTGTGCCGGTGGCGCAAATAGGTCGGAGGCATCTGTGCCGTTGGCACAGGTAGGTCTCAGCTAATGCAAAGAGGGCGGCTTGCGATGCTCAGCGCGCGACGACGGTCAGCGGCGGGATCTCGCGATGGACGATCGGCGGCGCGGTGCGCCGCCGCGAGGACGCATCGGCTCGGACGGCCCGCGCGGGCAGAACCTGCGTGTCCGGCAGCACCGTCGGCACCTCGGACAGCGCGGAGCTAGTGACGTCCACCCAACCCAGCTGCGCGGCGCGAAGGATCAGCTGGAGTCGATTCGCAGCCTTCGCGCGGGTCATGAGCTGATGGACCCGGCGCACGACTGTCCGTCTTGCGAGGCCGAGCTGACGGCCGATCGCGTCATCGGTCATGCCGGCGAGCAGCAGTGTGACGAGGTGCGACTCCTGGGGCGAGATCGTCTGGCTCCCGGTGGGTTGCGCCGCCCCCTGCGACACGGCACCCGCGAGCATCGGGTCCAGCGGCATGGCCGAGACCCACAGCCGCTCGAACAGCTCGATGAGCGCATCGAGGAGCGAGCAGGCGTGCACGATCAAGCCGTCGGACGCGCCCGGCATGCGCGGTCCTTGGCTCACCGGGACCAGCGCCACCTTGCGGTCGAACACCGCCAGCTTCATCGACAGGCCGGGCAGCATGCGCGCTTGCTCACCGGCGTCGACGTAGTGCCGAATGGTCTCTACGGCACCTGGTTCTTCGAGTGCCTCTCGGGTGTAGAGCCCGTGGTAGGCGACGCCGCAGGCGAGGCGTTCGATCTCGACCGCGTTCTTGTCGGACGGCACGGCATAGGGGGGCGCCATGATCATCCACACCTCGGACTGGGCCTGGCGCTGCAACTGCTCGAACAGCGTTGGGACCGCCTCGGCGGGTGCGATCTCGATCAGCTCGTCCACGGAGTTGGAGCCGCCGAACGAGCGGTACTCATCGGCCAGCCGGACGAACTCGAGCCGGGCAGTTTGCAGCTCCTCGAGCCTGCGCAGCAGCAGCGCTTCTCCGGCGACGTCCACGGGAGAGACGACCAGTCGCTTCGACGGCCCCGCCGTCGACGTGATCAGACCCTTGGCAGCCAGGCTGCCGAATACCGCATCTGCCTGCTCACTCGAAAGCTCGAGTCGCTGGCGGATCTCGGCCGGGCTCATCGAGTGCGCCTTGACCAGGGCGCGGTAGACCTGCTCTTCGATCGGGGTGAGCCCCACTGCTTCCAGCATCGTCGCAGCCCCCCTTAATCTGCGCGCGCTGGAGGCCCTCCCAAACTGTCACAAACCAGGCACCAACGCTTAGTAAACGAATCGTGACATTATGAATATGCTGGTGACGCCAACTTCTCGCAAGCTGTCAAGCTGGCCTCTTCATGCAGTCGGCACAAACGTGCCACTCGGTGCACGCGCCATGGCGACGGATGTCGCGGTTTGATCGAACCGAGCAGTAACCAGTGCACGTTGAGGGGGCTGTCCCGTGATCGACCCACACTCCGCCGGCCAGGCCGATTGGGCACGCCTCTACCTGCTGCTGACCGCGTTGGAGCGGGCCGTCGAGGACGGCGGGTGGATGCCGAGGACTGCATTGGCGGACCTCTACCTCGAGCATGCGACCAGGCTCGGGTGGGACGGATCGGCCCCCAACCTCCCAGAGGATCAGCTGGTGCGCCGAGAGCTTCGCTACGGCCGCCGGTTGCTGGACGCGCTCTACTCGGGCCGCCCCCTCGACGCTCATCTGCTGCGGCGCGGCGAGCGGCTGTGCGCGACGCTGGGATGCGGCAACGATGCGCTGGTGCGTTACTGCCTCAGCTGCGGGGCACGGCGGGCGCGACTGGCCGCCAGCGAAGGCTGAATCAGCGCGGTCAGGAAAGCGGAGCGTTACCGGCGACCAGGATGAACCACGCACCACCTGGCGCCAGGGCGATCGGCTTGCCGTGTGTATCCGTGAGGTGGGTGCCGTACTTGTCCGCCAGCCGCGTCCAGGTCCCGTCGATGCGGCGTCCGTCGCGGAACACGACCGCCTTCCCTCGGCCGATCGTGTGGGTGTACATCGCCGGGTTGCCGGCGGTGTCGATGTCGCCCAGGTAGGTGCTGACCTGGCAGTACTGGACGATGACGTTGGGCGTCGCGACCCGGAAGCCGTCGGCCGCGCGGTCGTCCGTGCCCCCGATCACCCGGGCGTAGCGATGCAGGTCGGGGCGCCAGACGAAGTCCACTGGTGTGCCGCCGACCAGGGTGTGTACCTGGAGGCCGGGACGCGATCCGCTGTTGACGACCGTGCTCGACCACGTCAACCCGATGTCCTTCGCCTTCGGCCCGTGCAGGTTCGCCGCGACCTCGGAGAGGTTGGACGTGAGGTTGTACGGCGCTGACCGGCTGTCGTCCCGGCCGAAGCCCGGACCACCGAGGTCGTTGATGTCCTTGCGCAGTGGCGTCCGGTACAGGGGTGCCAGCTCGCCGCCCGAGCCGCCGGAGGCGACGTAGTCGATCCACCCGAACTGCAACGCCAGTGCCTCGTCGCCGGCGCGGGTGCTGCGTACGGGTTCGACGATGGGCAGCGTGGTGTTATAGACCGCGAGCAGCCGCGTCAGGCCGCCTTCGGCCTGCTCGACGTAGACGATGTCGGCCTTGTCGATCCCGCGCTGCGGCCGGCCTGCCCCGGTGTCGTCGATCTTGACGGCGACCACCGAATTGCCCGACGGCGCGCCCCCCGTCAACGGGTTGATCGGCTTCGGCTTGGGCGTGGGTTTTGGCTTGGGCTTCGGCTTGGGGTGCGTCGGCGGCGCCGTGGTGTGCGTGGGCGTCGGCGTGGGCGTGGTGACCGGCGTCGCCGCCACCTTCTTGTGGTGCCCGCCCGAGGTCGCAACAACGACCAGCACCGT
>JBPYES010000165.1:0-6988 GCA_051984825.1 Jatrophihabitantaceae bacterium | reverse complement strand
GCCGCGGTTTGCTAGGTGAGTTGAGCGAGGAGTTCTGCTCGTCCGGTCACGTGGGCTTTCCGGTAGATCGAGCGCAGATGTGTGTTGACGGTCTGTGGAGATATGTCGAGACGGGTGGCGATGTGCTTGCCGGGTAGTCCGTTCGCGACCAGCCGGAGCACCTGAGCTTCCCGGGGAGTCAGCCCGAGCCACGCGTCGACCGCTGGCAGCAGCTGGGTAAGGCTGGCGGGATGAAGGACCACGGCAACGTCGGCGGAGCCCGCGTCGACCCGGTTGCCTTGCAGCACCACCCACGCGCCGCTACTTAGGCGGATGCGGCACAGGCTCTGCTCCTTACGCGGGCGGGTTCGCGTCGCGTGGGCGACCTCGAAGACCACCCGCAGCATATCGTCGGCGGTCATCTCGTCCGAGCCGCCGGCGCACAGCGCCTGCAGCCCGTGTCGTGCCTGCTCGCTCATCGAGACGATGGTGTCGTTCGGGTCCAGCAGGATCACCCCGGAGGCAGGCAGCAGCCGCGGACCGGGCGGCAGCCGGCGCAGCGGGCGCTGCCGCAGCGCGCTGCTCAACGCAGGGGCAAGCCGCGTGGCCAGCACAGCGTCCTCGGCGCCGAACGGGCGCCGGGCACCTTCCCGGAACAACGACAGCGCACCCCACCAACCGGTATCGGTGCGAAGCGCCAGACGAAGCTCGGATCCGAACCCGGCTGGGTGCAATATGTCGTGCAGGCGTGGGCTGCCAGGTTCCCGGGCTCTTCCCCCGAGGACCCCCGCCGGGACGCTGCGCCGCGCCAGCTCGGCGTACCGGTTGACATCCCGCTCACGGGTTTCGTTGTAGGCCAGCCTGCCCGAGACGCCATCGAGGCCGTTCCGCGACAGATTGAACGAGCGAAGCCCGCTCGCCGGATCCACCCCGAAAATGCAGTACCCGTCGTGCGGCAACACCGTCGCCACACCGGCCAGCGTCTCCTCGGCGAAGTCGGCGTCTGCGGCGTGTCCTCCCGCGTGCGCAACGGTGCGCGCCGCCCGTTGGATCGCATCCACGACCCCATGGTGACAGCGCAACTCCTACCTAGAAATAGGGATAGCGCGCCGATGGCCTGGGTCGTGACCATGGCGGATACGCCGGTCATGTGGCACGCCGTGCACGGCACCGACGCCCGGGGGCCACGAACAGCATGATGATCAAGATGGGGGAGTCCGCGATGATCAGACCACGGAAACGGGGGAAACAATGAAACGACCGGTGCAAGTCGCGCCGTCAGCTGCCGCTGATGCGTCCGCATCGACAGGGACGGGGGACCACTCATGAACACAAAAACGACTGTGCGCCGGTTCAGTCGACTCATCTTGGCAGTGACGGGTGGCTTCGTTCTCACCACGGCGCTGGCCACCTCCGCGTCAGCGCGCACGCCGGTCGATCCCAGCACGCTAAACCCGGCACCCCCGGCGTCCTTCAACGCAGTGTGTTACGGCGACGGCAGCCACATCTCCTGCGATCTCGCGTTCAGCGACCCTGACGTCGTGGACGCGCCCTCCGGCATCATCTGTAATGGCACCGAGCTGCTGGACTCGCACTCGCGCGTGGTGGTGGGCAAGCGGACCTACGACGCCGAAGGGAACCTGCTGCAGCGGCATTTCATCGAGTCCCTCCACGGGATGTTCACCAACCCTGATACGGGAAAGGTCGCACTCTGGTCGCAGCACGACACAGTCATCCAAAACCTCGCCGTTCCGGGTGACGCGAACACCGGCACCGAGCAAATCACCGGGCTGACCCCGCGCGTCTGGCTGCCGGACCGAGGCATTATCCTCACCGATGCCGGGTACACGCTCCTCGACGTCGCAACTGACGAGACGCTCAGCGAGTCCGCACACCACCCGTTCGACGCCTACTTCGGCTCAGGCGATACCGCGGCGCTGGCTCCCCTGTGTGCCGCGCTCGACTGAACACCCGCGGCTGCGGGCTTGAGCCGCAACGGTCCCGAACGCCCACAACGCACGCTGAGGGCGTCAGGAAGCGTTCTAGCGCGTCGTTGCGCTGACAGCACTGATGACGCTCGTCGCCGTGTCGATAGGCGGAGCGCCGCGCAGAGCCGCCACGTCCCAGGTGGTTCACACCAAGATCAATCTCTCGTTGACCAATATCGACCAATGCGGATTCACGGTGGACTCCGTCGTGCAAGGTACCGCCACGAGGCAGGTCTTCATCGACGCGTCCGGGAACGTCACGATTCACAACGAAGCAAGCGTCGTGAGCACGTTGACCAACCTGGCAAACGGCAAGGTGGTACATGTGAGCGGCACGGGTCCCGCCCCTCCTCCGCGTTTCAAGCGGACATCTTCCTGGCGCTCACTCGCTAAAACCGGCGGCGTTCAACGCTCTTTGAGCTCGGCCGGCACCCGCCGGCCGAGCTTGAGGTATTCGCGCTCGACCGCTGCCACCACGTGTCGCATACCTACGGCCGGCGAGGCGGCGGCACCGGAGTCGCCGGCTGCGGCGAACGCCGCTGCCATAACGATGTTGCGGATGTCGCCGCCGGAGAGTTCCACGGTGCGGGCCAGCCAGTCGACGTCGATCGGGTCGGAACCGTCCAGGTTCGCGACCTCCCCCAGGTGCGATTCCCAGAGCAAGTGGCGGGTCGCGGTGTCCGGGTCTGCGAAGGTGATCACGTGATGTAACCGTCGCGTGAAGGCACTGTCGAGGTTCCCACGCAAGTTCGTGGCGAGGATGGCCAACCCCTCGAACCGCTCGATGCGCTGCAGCAGATAGGAGACCTCCTGATTGGCGTACCGGTCACGGGCGTTGGACACTGCCCCCCGCGAGCCGAACAGCGAATCCGCCTCGTCGAAGAACAGCACGACATTGAGGTTCTCCGCCTCGCTAATCACTCGCTCAAGGCGCTTCTCGGTCTCGCCGACGTACTTGTCGATGATTTGGGACAGATCGACCGTGTACAACTCCAGGCCCAACTCGCCCGCCACGGCCTCGGCCGCCAGGGACTTACCGGTGCCCGGCGGCCCGGCGAACATCGCCGTTAACCCATGCCCCTTTGTTCCTCGGCCAGCGAGCCTGCCGGAGCCAAGCACGGCCTCGCGGTTTCGTGCCCAAGACACGAGCCCAGCGACCGCTTGCTGCGTGCGTTCGGGCAGGATCAGATCCGCCAACGTCGCCCGGGGCTCCGTCCGGACCGCAGCATTCTCAAGTCGGGCCGTCCCGTGCGCCAGCGCGGCAGCACGCAGGCCGTCGATCGTGACCGACGTGCGCTCCGCGCGCGCAGCGACCGATGCCGCGCGCGCCGCGGCGACGATGTCCTGCGGCGCCATCCGGAGGCCGATGAGGTTCTGCCATACGGTGCCCTCCCGCTCGGCGGAGTCGTCGCCGTTGAGCGCCGCACCCCACAGTTCCGCGCGTTCCGGCAGCGACAATTCGCTGGCATGAACGGTGACCGCTGGGCTGCTCAGCCAGTCGCGCTCCCAACCGAGATCGTCGACGACCATCACCGGAGTCGGCGCGCCCGCGACGACATCGAGCACCGTCCGGTCGCGGGCGAGGCAGTCGTCGACACCGGTCAGCACGAGACCACCCCGGCGCAGGCCCGCCTCCCTCGCTGCGATACGGGCCAGGGCCGCGGGCTCGTCGGACGACCGGCGATGTGACAGGTCGAAGACGAGGGCGTCCCACCCGGCAAGGCCCAGCGCACCGCACGCCGATGCAAGACCGGCCGTGCCGGGCCTAGCTCGGACGTGCCCCACTCCCACGCCCGCATCAATCGCTCGGGCGAGCTGGTGAGCCGTGGTGTCGCACCGGCTGGGCACGTCGAGCAGGAGTGGGGCGAGGTCCACGTCAAGGTCCGGGTCGCCCAGCAGGTGCGCCACTACCCGTTCGGGCACGCGCAATGAGTTCAGCATCGCCGGCCCAGGCCCGTCGACGGACAGGAGGCAATGACGGCGCAGCGGCGCGGCCGGCCGCAGCCGCGCCCGGCCCGCTGCGCTCAGCGAGCCTTGTCCGCACAGTTCAAGGGCTAGGCCGGCTGTCGGCCAGACGTGGTCGGTGCCGAGCAGCAACGAGTAGAGCGCACCGACGCGGACGTCGAGCTCGGGCGCTGCTGCGATGACCAGGACTTCGCAGTCGAGCTCGCTGAGCCCGAACGTCTCGATCATCCGGACGAGCAGGGTGCTCGGCTCACGGTCGGCCGCGTACTCGGCCCGCAGCAGCTCGAGCAGCGCGAGCGCGGCGCCATGCTCACGGGTGGCGTCCCGGCGGTGCACCGCCGCGGCGATTGGGTCGATCAGTTCATAGAGATGGCGCTCCATCGCGCTCTGGTCAGGCCTTCACCGCGCGCACCCAGGTGCGGAAGAAGGTGCGCTTCGGGCCCTCCTCGCTCTCCTCCTTGTTCTTGCCCGCGACCGGCGCCGTCTTAAAGTCCTTGCGGCTGGCCTCGCGGGTGAGTGGGATCTTGCGGTCGACGTTCTGATCCGGACGCATCGGGATGCGGTCTTTCTTCTCGGGATCCGTGCGGGCGCTGGGGGGTATCGATACCGTGTTGAACGTGTCGGGGCCGTACTCTGACAGCAGCAGGTTGGCCTGTTCCTCGGTCATCAACTCGGCGAGCGCGGTCCGGTCGACCGTCTTGTCGTCGCCCTGTGCGCAGATGCGCATGAGCGCCTCCCACTGCAACGTCTCCTTCTCCGTCCCTGCGTTGAACAGTTGGGCGAAGCTCTTCGGTGCGGGAGGCTGCTCTGCCGGCTTCTTGGACTTGGAACTGCCGAAGATCGACGACATCCACCCGCCGGACTTGGCCTCCTTGGGCCCCGCTGTCGGCGTCGGTGGGGTGATGGATTCAGTGAACGCGGCGAGTGCCGCCTTGTACAGTGCGCTGAACGGCGGCTCCTTTTCCAGGAACTGCTTCAACTTTGAGATCTTGACGCTACGGTGCCCGGCCAGCGGCGTCGAGTGGTGGATGGCCTCGTCGACGAATGCGACGACGCTGTTCGGCTTCAGCGTGCCGGCCGACTTGATCTCCGTCGGCGTGCCGTAGGCCTTGCGGGTCTCTTTCAAGTCGCTCATGAACTCGCCCGGCAGGTTTTCCGCGATCTTCGCCTCGTGCGTGGCGACCAACGGCGGATTGATCACGTACTCCGGCCCGGCGATGTCTTCCTTGTTCTGGTAGTTCAGGTTCACGAACAACGTCTGGCCCAGGGTGTCCTTGTGGAAGTTCGCCGCGGAACTGGGCCGGTTGCGGATGTAGTGCACCTCAACGATGATCTTCCAGCCCTTGCCGATGAACCCGCTCTTGCGCAGGTACTCGATCTGCTTCGCTTTGATCATCGTCTGCAGCGTATTGCGGACGATGTCAGGGGCGACCCCTGCTGCGAGGCTCAGCTCATAGCCGTTCTGCCCCGGCTTGAAGGCGTTGTCCGTCACCTCGAGCTTGGCTTCGGCGAGCAGCTTCTCGTCATCGTCGGCTGACGCCGGTACGCCGGACAACACGACCGAACCGAGGTAGAGCTCCTGGCTTTCGAACTTCGGGTACCGGGCGGCATGCTCCGCCAACTTCGTCTCGAAGTCCTTGCCGTGCTGCCTCATCTCTTCCTCGGTGTGCTTGGCCTCCTTGAACTCGTTATCCCACTTGGTGAATTCATTCCACGCAGCGTTGCGCTTCGCGTCGGTTTCCTTTGTCAGCAGCGGGGTTTTCTCATCCAGTTTCTTGACGATGTCGTCCTGCAACTTGACCTCGGGGCCCTCGAACACCTTGGGCGAGGCCAGTTCGGTGAGCAGCTTCGCGGACTCCTCGTTGCGGCGGATCGTCGACCGTCCCACCGTGCCCGGATTCTGTTGCACTACATGCGCCAGTTCATGGGCGAGCAGGTGCGCGCCGTCCGGGCGACTCGCATCGGGCGCCCCGTCGCGGAAGAAGACGTCCGAGCCGATCGTGAAGGCGTGTGCGGAGATGCCGGCGGCAAGATCTCGAGCGGTCTGTCCGGTGTGCACCCGGACCGCGGACAAATCGGCGCCGAGCGCGCCTTCCATCTGGCCGCGGAGAGGGGAGGACAACGGGACGCCGGCGCCACGCGCCGACGTGATAGCCGCCTCCATCGCCGGGGAGAGCGCACCGCCAGCAGCGCCCACCTCCACGGCAGTCGCCGGCGCTGCGCTCTCGCGCTGTACCCGGGCGTTCGTCGGCGGCGCGTGGCCGGGATGCAACTCGGCCACGGCGGCGTCGGCCATGCGGTCGGCCTCGACCTCGGCCGGATCTCCGGCACGGCCGACGTCCAACTTCGCCTGCAGGCCCGGACCCCCGTGGGCCAATCCCGAGACGACCAGTGCGGACGCTGGCACCATCAGGCTCGGCGCCTGACTCACTTCGGAGCGCTTGGCGTTCTCCCCCGGGGCCACCAGGTGCAGTTTGTCTTTTCGTTCCGTCCCCATCGCAGTTCCACCTAGACCCGGAGAATCGACCACCCAGCAAACATGACTACTGTCAATTTCGGATGTACTTGGCGATCAGCGCTGCATCCAGCCTGGCAATCGACTCGTTGGCTGCTGGATATTTCGGCTCATTGATCGACTTGGTCGGGTCGAACTCGAACACCGATGCCATCGCCGCCCCCCACTGCGTCGAGAATCGCCGCAATTCTACTGCACGTGCCCATCCACGAGAAGGGCGACGATGCCGCCGGAACTCCTGGCAGATCACGCGCGGCAGTATCGCTTCGCCGTGCGAACGACTTGGCGGCGAGATGGTCGGGTCTGGCCGCCGCACCTGCATGTGCACGCGCTAGAGCGCGCGGATGTGCCCATAACTGCCGCGAGTCGTGCGCGTTCGTGGCGATGGTCGTGCACCTGCGCCACCCCAGCACTGGACCGAGGTCGCAACCTGTGCAAGCAACAACGAGGAAACGCGTCGAGCGGCGCTGGCTCGATCTCAGCAAACTAGCTGGATGTTTCTCCACTCATTGGGTCTACACTCATCCAGTGGGATCTTCTT
>JBPYES010000164.1:0-11318 GCA_051984825.1 Jatrophihabitantaceae bacterium | reverse complement strand
GTGTCGACGGCGAGGGCCGGCTCGTGGTGGAGCTCGTCGTGCCGGCCGGCACATCGCACGATCTCGTCCTCGATATCGGTCCGGGCGAGCCGATTGCTGCCCACGCTGCCTGGGACGCGACCGAGCGGATCTGGCGCGATCAGGTCCCCGCCCTGGACTCCTCCGTCGCACCGCGCGACGCCCGGCATACCTACGCCGTGCTGCGCGGGCTCACGAGCAAGAGCGGCGGCATGGTCGCCGCGGCGACGATGGCCTTGCCCGAACGCGCGGGAAACGGGGCGAGCTACGACTACCGCTACGCCTGGGTGCGCGACCAGTGCTACGCGGGGCTGGCCGTCGCCAGCGACGGGCCGCACCCACTGCTGGGCGATGCGCTCCGGTTCGTGACCGCACGGCTCGTCGAGGACGGCCCGCACCTGAACCCGGCGTACCTGGTCAGCGGCCAGGCCGTGCCGGACGAACAGGACCTCGATCTTGCTGGCTACCCGGGCGGGCACGACGCCAGAGGCAACGTCGTTACCAGGCAGTTTCAGCTCGACGCACTCGGCGAGGCGCTGCAGCTGTATGCCGCTGCGGGCCGCCACGGCATGGTCGACGCCGACGGGTGGGCTGCGGTACGCATCGCTGTCGACACGATCGCGCGTCGCTGGCGCGAGCCCGAGGCAGGCATCTGGGAGCTTGACAACGAGTGGTGGACGCACTCGCGGCTGGCCTGTGTCGCCGGGCTGCAGGGCGCCGCCGACATGGCATCAGCCGGCGATGCACGGCGAATGCGCGATCTCGCCGGAGAACTGCTCGCCGAGACGTCGCGGCGGTGCCTGCACCGCGACGGGTACTGGCAGCGCACCCCGGACGACGAGCGGGTCGACGCTGCATTGCTGGCGGCGCCCGTGCGCGGTGCCGTGCCCGGCGACGACCCGCGCAGCCGCGCCACCCTCGAGGCGGTACGCCGTGATCTCGTTGTCGACGGCTACGCCTACCGTTTCCGGCACGGCAGCGCACCGCTCGGTGAGCAGGAGGGCGCCTTCCTGTTGTGCGGGTTCCTGCTGGCGCTCGCGGAGTACCAGCAGGGCCACCCGGTCCGGGCGTTCCGCGCGTTCGAGCGCAGCCGTGCCGCATGTGGCCCGCCGGGCCTGCTCGCCGAGGAGTTCGACGTCGAGCAGCGCCAGCTGCGCGGCAACCTGCCCCAGGCGTTCGTGCACGCCGCGCTGCTGGAGTGCGCCACGCGCCTGGCTGCTACCCCCGTTCCGCAGTAACGGCGCCAGCCATCGGGGCGTCCTTGCGACGCACGAGCTGGGTGTCGAGATCGCGCAGCGCGAAAAGGAATGCCTCGGAGAACGTCGGGAAGGGTTGGATGACGTCGAGTAATACCGAGATCGGGGTGTGTGCGCGGATCGCCAGCGTCGCTTGCTGCAGCCACTCGCCGGCCTCCGGCCCGACGGCGTAAGCGCCGGTGAGCCGCTCACCATCCGAGACGAGTGTGAGGAACCCGGGCTGCGTGTCGTAGGCCCGGGTGTACGTCGAGGTGCGGGGCACTCCGGACAGCGCGACGGTGGCGACGAACTCGGCGCCGATCTCGCCTACCGAGGCGGCTTGCGGATCGCAGAACACGACGCGCGGGACCGCTTCGTAGTTCGCCGTTCGAGGCCGGCCGAGGATGTTGGCAGCCACGACCCGGCCCTGGTACTCGCCGACATGGGTGAGTTCCCACAGTCCGGTGACGTCGCCGACCGCCCACAGCCCGTCGCCCGCAGACATGCGGTCGTCGACGGCGATGCCGTGTGGACGTGCTTTGATGCCCACGCTCTCGAGGCCGATCCCGTCGACCCGCGGGCGCCGGCCGGCAGCAACGAGCAGGTGGTCGCCGCGGACCTGCGAGCCGTCAGCGAACTCGAGTACGTACTCCGATCCGTCCAGCCGGGCGTGGTTCGTCTCCTGGTTGAGGTGCATCTCGACACCGTCTGCGGTCAGCGCAGTAGCGATCGCATCGCCGAGCGCACGCGGCTCGCGGGGCAGCACGTGGTCGCCACGCTCCACGAGCACAACCGACGCTCCCATCCGCGCCAGAGCCTGGCCCATCTCGACGCCGACCGGGCCGGCGCCCAGCACAAGCAGCCGCCGCGGGATCTCGCGCAGTGCAGTGACCTCCCGATTAGTCCATAGACCCGGCAGGTCGCGCAGCCCAGGGACGGGCGGGATCGCCGCGTCGGCACCGGTCGCGATGACGATGTGTTCCGCGGTGTAGCTGGCGTCGCCGACGGCGACGGTATGCGGGCCGGCGAGCCTTCCGGAACCGCGCACCACGTCAATGCCGGCAGTGTGCGCCCAGCTGGCCTGCCCGGCGTCGTCGTAGTCGGAGACCATGAAGTCGCGCCAGGCCAGCGCCGCGGCTGGGTCGAGCATGCCGGTGATCGCTTCCCGAGCGCCGGGCACGTCGCGGGTCGCCGCCAGTGCTTCACCTGGGCGCAGAAGTGTCTTCGACGGGATGCAGCCCCAGTACGAGCAGGTGCCGCCGAGCAGTTCTCGCTCCACGATGGCGACACGGAGCCCGCCCGCGGCGATGGCTGCGGCGCAATGTTCGCCGGGCGCTCCACCTCCGATGACGATGGCGTCGTAGTCGGTGGTCACGTCGGCAGCCCGTCGCCGGCCTGTTCGTGCACCAGGTACGCGGCGTACCAGTCCGGCCAGTTCGCGTCGGCCTGGCCGGTGCGCTTCTCGTGCTCGCCGTGCGCGGCCTCCGCGCGGCGCAGCGCCGCCGCCATATCCTCGATCGAGGAGTAGGTCGTGGTGCGAGGGTCGACGCGTCCCGGCAGCCGCGTCGTCACCTCTTGCAGCAGCCAGGTGTTGCCGTCCGGGTCCTTGAACGTGGCGCGGGAGAAGTAGCTGCGATGCTGGGGATCCGGACCGTTGACAGGGCCGTCCGGGCCGAGATGGAAGATGTCGCTCACCTCGACGCCGGCAGCGACCAGCGCGTTGCGGGCCGCCTCGATATCGGCGACGACCAGGTACGCCATCGCAGAACCCGGCGCGGCGGACGTGAGCGTGGCGCCGAACTGGACCGAGCACCCGGAGCCGTGCGGGGTGAACTGGACGATGACGGGTGGCGTGACGTCCAGCCGCCATCCGATGCGGCTGTAGAACTCCTTGGCGCGATCGACGTCGGATACCGGGATGACGATCACCTCGACCTTCATGTCGACGTTTTCGACGCTGGCGGTCCGCGCATCACTGCTGCTGGCCTCAGTAGTGGTCATCGTGGCCTCCCTGGCTTGGATGTCTCAGGAGTTCACCGTCTCGCTTCGACCGCTCCGTCGAGCCAGGGACAGACCCTGGTCGTACCTGCCGAGGTCGGTTCCTCAGTCGTCGAACGGGTCGCCGTATCGGGTGATGGAGTCCTGCTCGGCGTCCCAGCTGCCCCTGCGGCCGGGCGGATTGCCGCGTCGCTCCTGGCGCCTGGCGCGTTTCCGATCGCGTTGCTCGCGTTGCGCCTTTGCCACGCGGCGCGCTTCCCTCCAGTTGCCGAACCACTTCCTCATCGCAGCCTCCGTGCCCAGGGATCAAGAGCGGCAGGTCGTCGCCGCAGTTATACCGTCGGGCAGAAATGGCGCCGGTCGCGCCCAGGAAACGCACTGGTCCGCGCCGACGCGCCGCGGTGCCGTCAGCCCGAAAGATGAAGTCTGCGTTATTGGCGTGCTGTAAGGGAGTGCCTTCGGCTCGCACTTCGGGGAGACTGAGGCGTTGAGCGGTGCGGCTCGTCGTTCGAAGCACCGACCTCCGGGGGATCGATGTGCAACTGCGACACCACAGACCGGGCGGACGTGCCGCGTCCTGCCACAGCGACGGTGCGCGATGTTGAGCAATGATCCCGGTCTGGCGCTGCGTGGCCGGCGCAGCGAGTCCGACAGGCTCGACCGGCTGCTGGCGGACGCACGCACTGGTCAGAGCCGGGTACTGGTACTGCGCGGCGAGGCGGGAATCGGCAAGACCGCGCTGCTGGACGACCTCGCCGGGCGCGCGTCGGGCTACCGTGCGGCGCGCTCGGCCGGAATCGAATCCGAGATGGAGCTGGCCTACGCCGGCCTGCAACAACTCTGCGCGCCGTTCGTCGACCGGCTCGAGTGCCTTCCGGGGCCCCAGCGTGCCGCGCTCGAAACGGCGTTCGGCCTGACGGAGGGCGAGCCCCCGGACCGGTTCCTTGTCGGGCTGGCGGTCTTGACGCTGCTGGCCGAGGTCGCCGAGGAGCAGCCGCTGCTGTGCCTCGTCGACGACGCGCAATGGCTCGATCGGGTCTCCGCACAGACGGTCGTGTTCGTTGCGCGTCGCCTTCTGGCAGAGCCGATCGCGCTGGTGGTCGCAGTACGCGAACCCGGCGGCGACACGGACCTTTCCGGGCTGCCGGAACTCGCGGTCCGCGGCCTGAGCGACAACGATGCGCGAGCGCTGCTGCTGGAGGCGCTGCACGTCCCGCTGGACGCGGCCGTCTGCGACCGGATCATCGCCGAGAGCCGAGGCAACCCCCTGGCCCTGCTGGAGTTGCCGCACAGCTGGCCCGCGATCGAGCTCGCCGGTGGGTTCGGCACCCCTGACATACAGCCACTGGCCGGCCGCATTGAGGAGGGCTACGTCCACCGGATGCGGTCGCTGCCGAGCGATACCCAGTTGCTGCTGCTCGCGGCAGCAGCCGACCCGGTCGGCGATGCCGCCCTGCTCTGGCGTGCGGCCGGAGTGCTCGGGCTCGGCGCTGACCCAGCGGCCGCGGCCGAGGCGACCGGCTTGATCGAGTTCGGTCCGCGGATCCGGTTCCGGCATCCGTTGGTGCGCTCGGCGGTGTACCGATCGGCGTCGCCGCCCGACCGCCGTGCGGTGCACCGCGCGCTGGCAGAGGCCACCGACGCGATCGTCGACCCGGACCGTCGCGCCTGGCATCTCGCCGCGGCGGCACCCGAGCCCGACGAGCACGTTGCCCTCGAACTGGAGCGGTGCGCCGGCCGAGCCCAGGCACGCGGCGGGCTCGCCGCGGCAGCCGCGTTTCTGCAGCGCTCTGTCGCGCTCACGCATGACGCCACGGGGCGCACGGAAGGCGCTTTGGCCGCCGCCCAGGCCAACCTGCACGCCGGCGCCTTCGATGCGGCTCTCGGGCTGCTGTCCACGGCGCAGGCAGCACCGCTGGACGAGCTACAACGGGCCCGGGTCGAGCTGTTGCGGGGACAGATCGCGTTCGCGTCGGGTCACGGCAGCGACGCACCACCGCCGCTGCTGGAGGCGGCCAAGCGGCTCGAACCGCTCGACCTCGAGCTCGCCCGGGAGACCTACCTCGACGCCTGGGGTGCTGCGCTGTTCGCCGGCCGTCTCGCGACGGGCGGGAGCCTCGAAGATGCGTCGGGCGCCGCGAGATCAGCCCCGTCGCCGATGCGCCCGCTGCGGCCGTCCGACCTGTTGCTGGACGCGCTGGCAATGCTGATCACCGAAGGACGTATCGCGGCGGCGCCCATGCTGCGCCAGGCGACGCGCGCCTTCGCCGGCGCAGATGTCACCGCAGACGACAACTTCCGTTGGGGCTGGTTGTCGACGGTGCCCTCCAACGTGCTCTGGGACGACGAGAGCTGGCATGCCATCAACGCCAGGCAGGTGCAGCTCGCCCGCGACGCGGGCGCGCTCGCGCGGTTGCCGATCGACCTGACCGCGTCGGCGATTCTTGCCGCGTGGTGGGGCGATTTCGCGACGGCTGCGGCCGTGATCGGCGAAGCCGACGCGATCACCGAGGCAACCCAGACCCGCATCGCACCGTTCGGTGCCATGCTGCTTGCGGCGCTGCAGGGACGGGACGTCTCGGCCCTGATCGATTCCACCATCGACGGCGCCAAGGCCGGGGGTCAGGGAATCGCCGTCCAATACGCCCAGTGGGTACGCGCGATCTTGTGCAACGGCCTGGGCCGCTACGAGCAGGCGCTCACCGCAGCTCAGCAGGCCAGCGCAGACACACCCGAGCTGTTTCTTTCGGCGTGGGCGCTTCCGGAGCTGATCGAGGCAAGCGTCCGCAGTGGGAACAGCCATCTTGGCGCCACTGCGCTGGAGCGTTTGGCGAAAGCCACGGCTGCGGCCGGCACCGATTGGGCGCTGGGAATCGAGGCGCGTTCGCGCGCCCTGCTCAACGACGGCGATACCGCTGAACTGCTGTACCACGAAGCAACGGACCGACTGGCAGGCACGCGACTGCGTCCGGAACTGGCCCGGGCGCACCTGGTCTACGGCGAGTGGCTGCGCCGCGAGGGCCGGCGTGTGCACGCGCGTCAGCAGCTTCGGATCGCACACGACATGCTCGGTGCGATCGGGATGGAGGCGTTCGCCGAGCGCGCTCGCAGAGAGCTGCTCGCCACCGGTGAGACCGCGCGCAAACGCACGGTCGAGACCCCAGACGAGCTGACTGCGCAGGAGAGCCAGATCGCGCGGCTGGCCCGCGAGGGCCTCTCCAACCACGAGATAGGCACCCGGCTGTTCATCAGCCCACGCACTGTCGAATGGCACCTGCGGAAGGTCTTCACCAAGCTCGGTATCAGCTCGCGTAAACAACTGCGCGACTCCGGGCTGAGTGCCGCGCCGGCCTGATCGCCGAAGGTCGCGTGTCTCAGCTAGGGACGCGCGGCCGCCGGGACTGTGACGGTGATCGTGGCTCGTTTCGTGACGGCGTCGGCGCCTTGCCGGGTGGCCCAGTCGCGGGCCGTGCGCATCCATGCGGGTATGCCCGCCGGAAGGTCGTCGGGCGGAATCGGAGGCAGATCGGCGTCGGTGAACGACGTACCGTACGGCGTGCCGGATGCCGGCTCGTCCGGATGGTCGATCGCCGCGATGAGGCCGGGCAGTGCCTCGTTCCAGTTGGCGAGCAGCCGCTTGGTCGCGTCCGCGAGCGTGATCTGGCCGGCCGCCGAGGCTGATTCGGGATACGTGGGATGCAGGATCGCCGCGTAATGCCCGCCGAACGTGGCGCCGGACGCGAGCCATTGGTGGTACGCCGACGCCGCGAGCGTGCCGAGCGTGACGATCGCGGTTACGTCGTTGGTGCTGACGAGCGTGTTGAGCCAGCTGTTCCGGTAGGCGGCGATCGCCTCGTCCTTGATGTGCGCGTTGCCGCCGCCCTGCCCGTACACGCTGTAGACGAAGGTGTTGACCATGACATAGCTGCGCGTGAGGCCGAGCCGGGCGAGTAGGCCCTGCGTGCGCTGGCCGGCGACCCCGACAAGGATCCGGCGCGTCACGGTCTCGGCGACCGCAGGGTCCTGCCCGAGGACGAGCAGCCTCGCCGTGCCGTCGAGGCGGCCGCGATGAAAGATCGGCCCCCACTCGACGCGGAACGCGGCTTGCGGGTAGACCGTAGCGTCCGGGTACGAGTCGACGAGTGCGTCGTACGGCGGCGGATAGCCAGGACAGAAGGGCAATTCGTTCACGGCGATCTTCTCCATGACGTCGTCACCCCGGGCCGAGCGCGGCAAGTCCGTCCCGAACCTCGGCGGGCAGATTGGCCTCGCTGCCGAGCGCCTTGTAATAGCCGGGGTCGTCCGCTGCCGTCAGTGGATCAAGGGTGAGCGCGGGAAGCGGCGCACCGTTGAGCGCGGTGGCCGATGTCGAGGCGCGCAGGCCGGGGCCGGTCAGCCTGCCGCGCCATGGCAAATGCGGGCGGGGCGACATGTGGTTGTCGATCACGCCGTCGACGGCGAGCAGCGGGCGATCCTTTGTCGGCCGGGAACGCGCGATGCGCCGGGCCTTGGACGATTCGGGCAGCGCGGCAAGTGCGCGTTCGAGCCGATCGATTGCCTCGGCCACGGACAGCGCCTCGACAGCGGGGTCTGCGCTGGGCTGTACGAGGTTCAGCACCCGTGGCCGGCCCGCGACATCGACCTGATCGCCACCCACCAACCCGAGCCCGGACATCAGTGCGTTCGTACCGCAACGCGGTACGCCGTTGATCACGACCAGGGTGATCGCCGCCTCGGTCGCGTCCACCAGGGCGTCATAGGGGTCGCCGGTCATGCCCTGGACGACGATCAGGTCGGCACGCTTGCCGGGCTCGAGACTGCCGAGGTGTTTGTCCCAACCGAGCATCCGAGCCGGCGTCGTCGTAGCCATCTCGATGAGGTCGCGCCCGGACACGTCGGCACCCGCCCCGGGAGCGGCCAGCCGGGCGGCCTTCAGTTCGCCGAGCAGGTTCTTGCTGCCCGACGGCGCCCAATCCGAGCCGAGGGCGATCGGCACACCCGCCATCTGCGCGGCGCCGACGTTCGCCGTCTTGCCGTACAACAGCAGATTCGACAACGGCGACCAGACCATGGAGCCACCGTGCGACGCGACGATGTCGAAGTCGTTGCGGTTGAGTGGCACGCAGTGGATACCGATCAGGTTGGGCGTGATGGCCCAGGTCCCGGACGACAGGTGCAGCGCCTGGAAATGATCGTGGGAGCGGCTGTCCGTACCTTCGGCGAGGTGCAGAATCAGCTTCTGCCGCCCGGAGATGCGGGCGAGAAAGTGCTCGGCGTCGGTGGCATCGACGTCCGCGATGTGCGTCGCGGCGGGTGGCAGCTGGGGATCGCCGGTCGATTCGACGTTACGGACCAGGCCCCGAAAGTGCGTGACGACGCCAGGATGTGACGCCAGCGCGACACCCTGACTCGTTGTCGTGCCGCCGAGCAAGCAGCGCAGCTCGACGTAGCGCACCACTGCTGGAACGACGTCGGCGTCCCGGCCCAGCACGCCCATCGGGCCGGAGATGAGCCGGTGGTAATCCGGCGTGGACGGGCCGCTCCACTGATTCCGGTTGCGGAACAACCGCGGCACCGACCACAGCGAAAGCACGTCATAGGGCAGGTGGTTATGCAATTCGATAAGTCCGGGAAAAATCGTGCCACGCGTTGCTATTCGCGGCACACTCTCATAACCAGGTGGTACCGGCGCACCAGTCGGCAAGATGTCGGTGATCGATCCATTGCGTGCGTAAATGACACCGTCGTCGACGACGGTATGCCCACTGTCCATTGTTACGATCCGGCCCGCCAGCGCGATTGGTGCGCTATTGCCCGGATCTATAGGAGAAGCCTTCATTAATGCCCCCGGCGCTTGCCGTACCGGGCCCTCGGCCGGCCCGCGAAACGGCAGACGCTACACGCCCGCGCCTCCATACCCAATGGTCGACGAGGCAATTCGGGTGCCCTTTCAGGTAGACCCGGCGCGGTAATGCCTTTTGGTGACAGGTCGTGTATCAGCGCGCCCACGACTGCAATCCTCCTCCGCGAATTAGTGCGTATTCCGCACCGGAAACCGGGCAAAGGAGGAATCGTGGATACAGTAGATCTCGTCCTCGAAGGTGGAGGCGTCAAGGGTGCCGGACTCGCGGGCGCGGTGACGGCGCTGGGCGGTCAATTCAAATTTCATCGCGTGGCGGGTACGTCTGCCGGGGCAATTGTCGCGTCGTTTGTGGCCGCCGGGCTGGCCGATCAGCTGGAGTCGATCATGATCGGCACCGACTTCACGACGTTCGAGGACCAGGGCGGCGGCTTGCTGCGCCACCTCGGGCGTGTCGGACAGGGCGAGCAGGTGCTGTTCCACGAGGGCATCTATAAGGGCGAAGCCCTGCACAAGTGGATCACCGCGACGCTCGCGAAGGGCGGCGTCCACACCTGGGGCGATCTGCGATGCGACGGCACCGCCGAGAACACCCCTGTCGAACAGCGGTATCGGCTCGTCGTCATCGTCTCGGACATCTCCCGCGGGCGGATGCTGCGCCTGCCGTGGGATTACCTGACGCTTCTCGGCGCCGACCCGGACACCATGCCCGTCGCCGACGCCGTACGCGCGTCCGCCTCGATCCCGTTCTTCTTCCGGCCGTGGCACCTTCCGGTGCGCAAGGATCTCGCGGACGGCCACGACAAGCTCGTGCTCACCGATGGCGGCATGCTGTCCAACTTCCCGATCACGCTTTTCGACGACGACACGGACCACGCGACGCTTGGGGTGAAGCTTTCCGCGCGCCTGTCGTTGCAGCAGCACGGCTGGAACGTCAGCGACGACCCGGTGTCGCTGGGCAAGGCGCTCATCTCCACGATGTGCAGCGCACACGACCAGCTCTACGTGGACCAGGAATCGGTCTGCGCGCGCACCGTGTTCGTCGACACCTCCGGCGTCAGCTCCACCGACTTCAAGCTCAGCGAAGCCATCAAGCAGGACCTCTACCACAAGGGCGCCGTCGCGGCCGACGAGTTCCTTGGCACCTGGAACTTCGAGACGTGGAAGAAGCTGTACGGCAAGCAGGCGGGCTATCAGCCGTAACCGTTACAGCGCGAGCGTCATGTAGCAGCTGTTCGGGTCATTCGTGTAAGCGCCGAACGGCGGGCATAGGACGAAGCCCACGTTGCCGTACAGGGCCCGTGCCGGTGCGAAGAACTCCATGCTGCCGGTCTCCAGTGAGACGCGCCGCACATCTCGTGATCGGGCATCAGCGAGCAGATGAGTAAGCAACCGCGCGGCGATGCCCTTGCCACGTCGCGCGGGGTGCGTGCGCATGCTCTTCAGTTCCTCGTGGCCGGGCTCCAGTGTCGCGAGCGCGCCGGTTCCGACGATGTCGGGGCCTTCTTGCGCGACCCATAGCCGGACGTTCGGACCTCGCAGGTCGGCAAGGTCCAACGCGTGCCGGCTCTCGGCCGGGGCGGTCGGGGCCAGCTCATCGAGGTGGGCCTGGAGGAAACGCCCCAGACCGGGGTCCTGGAAATCGGCGCGATCGATGTGAACGGTCACGCCGGCAGTATCTGTCGGCCACGTTTCCGCTATGTGACAACGGTCGTGAGTCTCAGCTCGTGATGGTGAGTGGCACCGAGGCGGACGAGCCGGCCGGCGTCGTCACCTGCACGGTGGCCGTGTCGCCGGGCGTGACGTGCCAGATGCCGTTCGGGCCGCTCGGTGTCGGGACGGTGAACGTGACCGCGGTGTCGCTCCAGCTATTCACCTGGAACGTGGCGCCGTCGAACGGCGCGCCCCAGCTCGTGCCGCCGTCGACGAAGAACACATAGCTCGACCCCTGGGTGGCGCCGAAGTTGGACCCGTGAATGGTCACCTGCTGCCCCGCAGCGGCGCTCGTGGGCGTGAGCGAGGAGATGACGGGTGGTACCAGGGCCGGTGGCCCCTGACTGGTTACCGCCTGGCCGGGGCTGCCGTTCGAGGCGCTGGTGTAGGTGACTGTCGCTTTCAGGGCACCCGTGCCCTGCTGGCCTGCGGTGACGTTCCACGTGACGTTCGCCGACCCGCCTGCCGGGACGTCGGCGACCGCAGCCGGGCCG